>JAKQBV010000060.1 GCA_029573925.1 bacterium | reverse complement strand
GGGGGTCATCGGCGCGATTGCGGGCATGAGCGAAAAGGGAATAACCATAGGCGAGATTGGCGCGGTAAACACGGTGGAGACGCAGGAGGGGACGCCGTGGACGATTACGATGCGCCGCGCGCTCGAGGAGGCGGACAACCTCGAAGAAGCGATCGCCATTATCGAAAAAAGCAAAAACACTGTCGGCTACAACTTTATCATTGGCTTCGGCGACCCTCTCGGATACGGGACGCCCGGTTTTTCGCCGGCAGCGGTGGCAATAGAGCAGAACGGCGAATTCACGTCGGTGTTCAGGGACGACGACCCGAAGGAAAGAGAGTCGGCGTGGATAGACGCGGACGGCAACGTGGTTATCGTGGGACTGCCTTTGAAAGAAGCGGTTTACAGGGCTGACTCTTCGTTCGACTTGAGGATACGCCGGACGCAGACGGCGAGCAACGGGCCGGCGCGAGAGAATTCCAATGGAGATCCGAGGGAAAGCGGAGCTTATTCAAAAAGGTACGCCCCGAATTTTTATATGCTCGACGCTCTGGCAAAAGGAGAGGCGTATTTGAGCGATGGACGGGAGATTTTCGCGGCGGGCGCGCCAAGGCTGATCTCGGCGGAAGAGACTCTCAGGATTATGGACGCGGTGTCGATGAAGGATTCCAATATTCTGGCGGTCGCCTACGACGCGACGGCTCTTGAGTTCTGGGTGGCTTACGAATCAATGTCGGACGGGAACTGGAAACCCGCAAGCGACAACAAATACGTTAGGTTCCGGTTGAGAGATTTGTTCAGCGAATAGCGGTTTGTCGCAAAACTGTGTCTTAAAAACCCGTTTTTTCCACGGCTTCAAACTTCGTAATCGGCTTCGATTTGGCGCATGACGGAGCGGATGCTGAAAAGGTTTTCGATGCGCGCGCGGGCCGCGAGGGACATCGAGGAGCGGAGTCCGGGGTCAGACGCGAGCCGGGCAAGCGCGGAGGCGAACGCCTCTGTGTCCCGTTCAGGAACGAGCAGCCCGGTTTCGCCGTCGGCAGTCACTTCGGGGATGCCCGCGTGCAGGGTGGAAACGCAAGGGACGCCCAGCGCGCCTGCCTCTATAAGGACGGTGGGCGTGCCTTCCATGTCTCCGTCTGCTGCGGTTATCGAGAATAGCGCGAATATGTCGGCGTCCCGGACGGCGGAGATGATTTCGGCGCGGGGCCTGTGGCCGAAGAATGAAATCCTGTCCGCGAAACGGCAGGCGGAGGCGCGGGTGGCGGCCTGCTTTTCGAGCGGCCCGGAGCCGAACAGATGAAGCTCGGCGTCCGCCCCCCGCGAGACGGCTTTTTCAAACGCGTCTATTAGAAGCTCCATCCCTTTTTTCTCGACGAATCTGCCTGCCGAAACGATTCTGACGCGCGCGCGGTCGCGGGTGGTTGCGGGCGCGGGCGTCAGAGCCTCCGTGTCCACCGCCAGATGATGTATTCTTATTTTTTCCTCCGGGCATCCGGCGCCCGCCAGACGTTCTGCCATGTCGGCGGACAGCGCGGAGACGACCAAGGCTGTCTTGAACATCCGGCGGTAACGAGCGGCGTGTCGCGGTTCTCTCAGGAACGCGGACGCGTCTATGCCGTAGAAAGAGACGGTCAGGGGGATGCCGGTCGCTTCCGCCGAGGGGGCGACCGCCGCGCCTACAGGCCCGTAATGCGCGTGGACGGCGGCAGGTTTTTCCCTCTTAAGCGCCGCGCTGAAATACGGCGAACTGTTCGCTGCTCTCCTCGCGAGCGCGTCCGCCTTTCTCTCCGTCAGCGAGCGCTCCGCAAGCGTGTGTACCGGGCCTCCAAACGGAAACATGTCCCTGTTTATAACCGGTTCGTTCGTCAGGATAAACGGCGAATACCGGATATGGTTGACCAGCCTGTCATATATGAAAGTTTCCGTCGGGCGGATATAGGGAATCAGAACGTGGGCGACGCGGGGCGAATCCGCTGCCTGCGGGGCTTCGGGAGCGCTGTCATGGCTTTCCGCAACCATTATTTTGCCTTTAATTCGGTTTTCGCAATCACTCGAACAGCTTAAAAACATCCTTGTCTGATAGAATCGAAGCGGCGGCTTGTTTTCTGGCCTTGAGGACGTCTGGCAGGCGGGCCAGAGCGCCCGCGAGACCTTTGAGATAGTGAGAATCGCCTTTCAGCGCCGCGCGGACAGCCTGTGGCGCCGCCCACGCTATGAGCGACGCTGTCATCCGAGGATCATGTATGTTCTTCCAAGCGAAAGTGATGAGGTTTTTCTGAATCATAGAGAGGATTTCATCTCTGGAGAAAAGCCTGTCGGCGGTGACGGCGCCGAAGTGGATCATCTCGGCGGCAGGCTCGAAGATGATTTTCCAGCCGCGGCGCAGGGCGCGCCATGAGAGATCCAAGTCTTCCTGATAAAACGGAGAGAACAACGGGTCGATGCCGCCGAGGGAGAGGAATTTCTCGCGGCTTACGACGGATTGTCCGCCCAGCGCGTGGAGAGTCAGCCCGCGCGCGCCGTCTTCTCCGGTGTCCACGTACCAGAACCTGCCCCGCTTGAACTCCGGGCGGCGGCGAGTAGCCTGAAGGGAGCCGTCCCGCCTGAAGACTTTCCCGGTGACCGCGAACGCGTCCGGGTCGTCAAAAGGCGCAAGCAGCGCCTCCAAGCATCCGGGACGCAGAAGCATGTCGTTGTTCAGCAGAAAAAGATGTTCCCTTTCAGCAACTCGCGCGCCATCGTTCAGGGCGAATATCGCTTTGTTTTCCGGCAGCCGGACGACCCGGCACTGAGGATAGTTGTCGGCGATGAATTCAGCCGTGCCGTCGCCGCTCGCGTTGTCCAGAATGATAATCTCGTCGTCCGCGCGCCTTTCGGTCGCGGCGTCCACTATATTCGGCAGGCATTGTTCCAGTATGTCTCTGCCGTTGTATGTCGGTATCAGAATCGAACAGTTTCTCATAGTGATACGCAGAGCGTTTTATTCACCGGGAGGCCAAGTTGAACAACCCGCATCAGCGACGCCGCTTGAACGGTTTTTTTAAGTCTCCGGGTGTTGCGCAAAACAAAAACAGCTTTGCCGACGCACAGATTTCGGCAATCCGATAGCTAATTATACTATATCTCAGAGCCGAACGTTTTATAATGCCGGCGGAGAGAATTCCGATTTCAGTTTATCGATGATGGACACATCCATCAAGCCTTCATCCCGCATCCAGTCGACAGTCTCGATGACGCCGATGCGCACGTCAGGGTACTCGAATTCGTAGCCGAGGTCGCGGATTTTGCGGTTGCTGATGTCAAGCGAGGTCGGGAAGAAGCGGAGCGGTTCTTTTTCGAGGAGCGGGCGTTTTTTGGTTACGTGTTTGGCGAGAAGTTCGGAGATTGTGGCCGCGACAAGGCCCATTTTTGCCGACAGTTTGGGAGGCACGTAGAGAGGGATGGTGTTTTTATTCATCGCCGCGGCGATGTACCGGAAGAATTCGGCGATGGTGACGTCCGAGTTGTCCACAACGCCGTAAATCTGTCCGACCGCTTCGGGTTTTGTTGCGGCGAAGAGCGCGGCGCCGCCGATGTCTCGCGCGTGGATGGTTCCGAGTTTGTACTTGTCGAAGTTCACGGGAATAGGAATAACCGGAAGCATAGCGAACGTGTCGAAGAACTGCATAGCGCCGTATTTAGCGCGCGGGCCGTAAACGATTCCGGGGCGGATGATGGTGGTGGGCAGCCCCTCCTCGGCGCAGTATCTGAGAGCGATTTTATCCTGTTTGTGTTTGGAGATGCTGTATTTGTCGATGGGTTTGACGGGGTAGTCCTCGCAGATGGGGAGAGTGTCGAACTGCTGGTTGCCGTACACGCCGCTTGTGCTCCAAGAGACGAAGCGTTTGATTCCCGCCTTTTTCGCCGCGGCGCACATGTTTTCCATGCCTGTGACGTTGACGGCGTTGAGTTGTTCCTCTGTGGCGGACCAGTCGAAGATGGCCGCCGGGTGAAGCACGATGTCAATGCCGTCCATGAGGGGCTCGACCTCGGCGAGGTTCGTGATGTCAGCCGGAACGAACTCGCAGTCCGGAGGCAGCCACTGCCGGTTCGCCCCCGCGATGTCCGTGGCCCTGAACGGGATTCCCCGCTCGTACAGCAGGTCGCAAGTGTGAGAGCCTGTGAAGCCGCAAGCTCCTGTGACAAGATATTTATCCATGTCGGTCTCCTCCCGCAAACCCATTTGTGAATTTTGTAACGCGCGCTCAGCATATCACACATCAGCATCCCGCACAACAAACCGCTTATTTCGGCGCGCTCTTTAATGTCGCAGTCAAAAGCTTATAATGATTGGCGACGCGGGAGCGCGTTCGCGCCGCTCCCCGGACACGACGAAAGCGGCTTCTTATGGACGGCGTCAGCGGAAACGAATTGCTTTTCGACACCGAGATAGTGGTGTTCGACCTTGAAACGACGGGACTCAGCCAGAGGTTCGGAGACGAGATAGTGGAGATAGGCGCGGTGATGGCGCGAGGCGCGCGCGTGGTCGGCGAGTTCCAGACGCTGGTCAACCCGCGCCGCCCGGTGTCGCCGGGCGCTTCGGCGGTAAACGGGATCACGGACGACATGCTTTCCGGCGCGCCGCTCATAACCGAGGCTCTGCCGGCTTTCCTCGACTTCATCGGCCATCTGCCGCTGGTGGCCCACAACGCGATGTTCGACATCGGGTTCGTCGCTTGGAAGATGGCCGAGTTGAATATGCCTAAAGCGCGCAACCCGGTGTTCGACACCGTTAGGATGGCGCGCGCGCTTCATCCGGGGCTTCCCGGCGGATACAGCCTCGCGTCCATGGTTTCTCATTTCGGACTCGAAGCCGGACAGACTCACCGCGCCTCCGGCGACACTATGGCCACTTGGCAACTATTCCGGGCGCTGCTCGAGCCTGTCGCCGCAGCGCCGAACCCGCCTCTCACCCTGCGCCGCGCTCTTTCGCTTCAAGGCGGCTCTGTGCAGTGGCCCCGCGTCGGCTTCGAGGACATCGTCTTCGCTCCGTCTTCAGCGGCTGAAAATATCCTCGCGCGCGCCATCGAAGGCAAATCCACCGTAGCTATCGCCTACAAATCTTCAGGCAACTTCCTCAGCGAACGCGACATCAAACCGATTAAGTTGTTCCGCTCATGCGGCAGAACATACGTCACCGCCGACTGCCTCCTGCGCAACGAACAACGTATCTTCCGCCTCGATCGCATAACTCATATAAAAGAATGAATAGAAGATAGATAGAAGAAATGTTAAGGGAAAACTTTTGAAAAAGTTTTCCCTTAAAATCCCTTTCAAAACGTTTCATGCTAGCGCCGATGTCGCGGCTTCGCCTGCGCCATCGGCGCATATCAGCGAAAAGATATTGAGAAAGGGTTTTCAGAGGAATCATGTTCATAAACGATTTTACATAGGTCGTCGCGAAGAGGCACGCGACAGCGCGCCTTTCGCGACGACCAGTGAAACGTTTTGAAGAGATTCCAAAGAGAAACTTTTTCAAAAGTTTCTCTTTGGCCGCCGGAGGCATCCCATTGGCTTTTTGTCTTTTCTGGCGCTTTTTGCTCTGTTTTCGTGACAAAAAAGTCACAGGCGAGTGGACAAAAATGTCACAGTTTGGCCTTTAATCTGGAATACCGGAAGAGTGGCGAAAAAAATATAGGCTTGAATAAACGATTTCTTTTTAGAGGCGTTTGTCGCAAGTTGGCAACAAATTTGACATATATTAAGCAGGCAACCTTGCTTTTGTATGCCAAACCGGCGGCGCGAACGGAGTTAAGAGCCGTTAGCGGACCGGTCGGGAAAGCGTCTGAAAGAGACGGCGCGGCGGGAGGGAGAAAAGAAACCCATCGCCGCGAAAAGGAGGTCTTGCCGGATGATTAAACAGCGGAAAAATAGACTGGAAACACGTTTCGCGACAGTTGCCACTCTAGCTGTTTTCCTTTTGTTTCACACGTCCCGCGCGGCGTTCGCAATCGACACATGGTTCATGCCTTTTGATTCGCTGCGTTATCCTCCTTCGATATCAGACATAACAAACACGTCTCCCGAAGCGGGTTCCACAATGAAGGTTTACGCGACTATTGAGGGCATGCCACAAAAGCGAATTTGTCAAGGAGAGAACTGCGACCGTTATAACTGCTTATGGATGCAACGTTACTTTTTTCGCGCTTCCGGGATTTGAGTGGGTAGGTACCACATATAGTGTTCAGGCCGGTAGCGCATGAAGATTCCTTTCACGGATTAATTTTCGGATACAGGTCGAGACCGCCGCAGTGGAA
>JAKQBV010000059.1 GCA_029573925.1 bacterium | reverse complement strand
TTCCACTGCGGCGGTCTCGACCTGTATCCGAAAATTAATCCGTGAAAGGAATCTTCATGCGCTACCGGCCTGAACACTATATGTGGTACCTACCCACTCAAATCCCGGAAGCGCGTAATTTACTTAATGTCGGCAGAAGTTGGCGCGGGAACGCGCGGAGAACGTCTTAACATAATGAAGCTGGACGAACTTCTGAAAACCATGGTGGAGAAGAAGGCTTCTGACCTCCACCTTAAAGTTGGACGCCCTCCCGTAATCCGCCTGCACGGCGACCTTACTCCACTTGAAGAATATCTGCGAATTAAGCCGAACGACATGGACGATTTCATCTTCGACGTGCTCAACGACGAAGACCAGATGCGGCTGAAAAAGAACAAAGGCATCGACGTTGCGTACAGTCTGCCCGGAGTATCGCGTTTCAGAGTGAACATCCTGTATCAGCGCGGCACTCTCGCTATGGTCATCAGAACGATACCGTTCGATATTCCCTCGATAGAAGACCTCGGACTTCCCGCCACCGTGACCAACCTTGCGAGGATGAATTCCGGGCTGGTAGTGGTCACCGGCCCAGCCGGAAGCGGCAAGTCCACCACTCTCGCCGCAATGATTGATTACATCAACAAAAACTACCATAAACAGATTATCACCATTGAAGACCCCATAGAATACCTTTTTCGCGACAACCTTTCGTCCATAGTGCAGAGAGAGGTCGGAGCGGACACGCTGACTTTCGCCGAGGGTCTGCGGATGGTGTTTCGGCAGGACCCTGACGTGATTGTAATCGGTGAAATGAGAGACCTTGAAACAGTATCTGCGGCTATGAGCGCGGCGGAGACGGGCCACCTCGTCCTTTCCACCCTCCACACTCTTGACGCCGCGCAGACGGTTGACCGCATAGTTGACTCTTTTCCCCAGAACCAGCATCGACAGATAAGAATTCAGTTGAGCCAGACGCTCCGGGGCATAATCGCCCAACGTCTGGTTCCTATGAAAGACAAGAAGGGCCGCGCGGCGGCTGTGGAAATCATGACCAACTCGCCCGCGATATCCGACCATCTGCTCAACGGCAGAACAGGCGACCTTTACGACAGCATTAGGGCTTCGGTCGAGAATTTCGGAATGCAGACTCTTGAACAGTCCATTGTCGCCCTCATGGTTCATGATAAGGTAGACTACGAAACCGCGCGCAATTCCTGCCAGCGCATCTCCGAACTTGACTCGGCTCTGCGCGCCCTCTACCTCGACTACGTCTGACGGAGGAAAAAAGAATGGCCGAACAGGAAAAACAAGAGACAGGCGCTCCGAGCGACTATTCAGCTCTGCTCAAAAGCGTCAGAAACACCGAAAACCTCAAACTCGAGATTCATCAGTTGCGCAACCAGATCAAGACCGCTCAGACACGCGTCATCACTCTGGAACAACAAGTAAAAACTTTCGAGGAAAGCATAAAAGAACGAGACGCGAAAATTGAAGAGTTGTCTTCTCAGGTCGGCGACAAAGGCAAGGGGCTGGTGTCCATGCTCAAACAGAAGGACGAAACAATCGCACGTCTTCAAGCCTCTTTGCAGAATAAACACCGGGAGCTTGAGGACCTCAAGGCAAAGACGGGATTGTTCAAGAAGAAATAGCGGCGTGTCCCGGCGCAGCATACATTGCGCCTCGGCCCGTCACGCACATAAAAAAACGAAAGCGGGTGCATCCAATGGATTTTAACTTAAGCGACGAACAACGAATGATTCAGGAAATGGCGAAGAATTTCGCCGTCAAGGAAGTCGCCCCGAAAGCCGCCGAGATCGACAAGAACCACAGGTTCCCGTCAGAACTGGTGGCCAAAATGGGCGAGTTGGGACTTATGGGGATAATGGTCGATCCGGCGAGCGGCGGCGCTGGCATGGACACCGTCTGTTACGTGCTTGCCCTCGAAGAAATCTCCGCCGCCTGCGCGTCCACCGGCGTCATTATGTCGGTCAACAACTCGCTTGTTTGCGACCCGGTCGAACGCAACTCCACGCCGGAGCAGAAAGAAAAATTCCTTAAACCGCTGGCGAGCGGCGCCAAACTCGGCTGCTTCGGCCTAACCGAACCTAACGCCGGCTCGGACGTCATCGGCCAGCGCACACGCGCCGTGCGCGACGGCAATGAATGGGTTCTTAACGGCACTAAAAACTTTATCACCAACGGCAGAGAGGCCGACATTGCCGTCGTCTTCGCAATGACCGACCCGGAAAAGAAGCACAAGGGCATGTCCACATTCATAGTCGAAAAAGGAACGCCCGGCTATTCCATCGGCAAGATTGAAGACAAACTGGGAATCTGCGGCTCATCCACCACTGAACTGGTGTTCGAAGACTGCCGGATACCCGCCGAGAACATCCTCGGAAAGGAAAACGACGGATTCAGAATCGCCATGCAGACGCTGGACGGCGGACGCATCGGGATAGCTTCCCAAGCTCTCGGCATAGCGCGCGCGGCTCTCGAAGCCTCTAAGAAACACGCTCGCGAACGCTTCCAGTTCGGAAAACCCCTCGCCGATATTCAGGCCATTCAGTGGATGATAGCGGACATGGCCACCAAACTTGACTGCGCCCGGCTGCTCACTCTCAGAGCCGCCTTCGAGAAAGACCAGAAAGGCCGCTTCTCCCGCTCATCGGCAATGGCGAAACTCGCCGCCGCCGAAGCAGCCATGTGGATCGCAACAAAAGCGATTCAGGTTCACGGCGGTTACGGCTACACCAAAGAATACCCCGTGGAGCGCAATTTCCGCGACGCCAAAATCACGGAGATTTACGAGGGAACCAATGAAGTGCAGCGCCTAGTAATCGCCGCCGCCGAACTGAAAGGCTGATTGTCAACTGCAACCTTTTTGAAGTCGAAAAAAAAGAGCGCCCTTCAAGGCGCTCTTTTTTTGTCTCTGATGATATATTAAAAACATCAAGCTCGAATCAACCCGTATCAAACGACTTCGGGTGAATCCTCATGTTCGACAAATTCAGGAGCGCTCAACTGCCGGGTCATCTTTTCTATGGGCGGCAACTCTTGGATTTCGTCTTTTGTGGCTATCCCCATGCTTCTAAACTTTCTTGCGCTGGTGAGCACGTTGCGTTCGAGCGAACCGACTGACTTGTTATAGGAATCGACGGACGACTCAAGACTTTTCCCCATTTTCGCCCAGTGTTCGCTTAACACTCTGATTCTGTCGTATAACTCGCTGCCGAGTTTGCTTATTTCAAGGGCGTTCTCAGTCATTACTTCCTGTTGCCAGCCATAAGCGACCGCCTTGAGCAACGCTATGAGAGTAGTCGGAGACGCCGGAATCACGCCCTGCCTGACGCCCTCCTCTATTATTCCCGGCTCATGATGAACCGCCGCGCTGAAAAGACTCTCGTAAGGAAGGAACATCACAACGAATTCAGGCGCGGGCTGAAACTGATCCCAGTAAGCCTTTTTTCCAAGATCGGACATGTGCGCTCGCACCTGTCGGGCATGCTCGCGCAATTTTTCAGTTTTCACGGCATCGTCCGTCGTGTTCTGCGCGTCATGATAGGAATTGAACGGAGCCTTCGCGTCAACTATGATGTTCTTTCCGCCGGGCAGATTCACTATCATGTCCGGCCTCAACCGCCCGTCCTCCGTTGTCACGCTCTGCTGCTGCTCGAAATCGCAATGTTCCTGCATCCCCGCAAGCTCCACAACCCGCTTAAGCTGAATCTCTCCCCAGCTTCCGCGCGCCCCCGGCGACTTCAATGCGTGCACCAGCCTCGACGTTTCTCCTTCCAGTTTTAACTGCGTGTCGTTCAGCGATTTTACCTGCTCCATCAGAGTCGAGTACGAGCCTACTCGCTCTTTCTCCAACAGTTTCACTGACGCGTCGAACTTCTCCAGCGCGCTCGCCATAGGTTTAATCATCTCGTTAATGCTCGTCTGCCGCTGCTCAAGGTCGATCTTGGATGACTCATGAAACTTCTGTAGTTCGTTCTTAGCAAGGTTGATGAAAGCTTGATTGTTGCATCTGAGGGCTTTGTCAGACAACGCCTCGAATGCTGCCGTCAACTTTTTCTCGGCGTCTTCAAGGGCGGCAAGTTTTTCCCCCGCCGCTTTCTTTTCTCCCTCGAGTTTCGTCTCAAGTTCTTTTTTTGATTCTTTCAGGTCGGTAATAGCGTTCTGGAGCCTAAGCGTTTCATCATTCTTTTCCGCTATTATGTTTTCGAGCGCAGGAACTCTTAAAGCGGTCTGCTCCAAAGCGGAGCGCTTTTGCATCTCAGAAGTCAGGGAGTCGCGAATCGATGAGAGTTCTTTTTCGGCCAATCCGGCGCGCTCTTCAGCCTGTGCCGCGCGCGACCGCTCGTTCTCCAATTTTTCATTCACAACCGCAACGCCGGAAGACGCTGACAACCTGCCTGCAAACGCCCCCAGCGCCAGACCGATTATGAGAAAAATCACATAAAAAAATATTTCCATTATCCACTCACCTCGCAGGCGACATTATATCACACGGGTTGCGACATTATAGACGGGCATTAAAAAGGCCGCTCCAGAAGATTCCGGAGCGGCCTTGAAACGCTTCTCTCTGACTTCTAAATTACTTAACCTCGAAATAGGTGTCCTCAGTGAACTGGGCGGCGGTCCATCTCGCCACATCCATCGGCCTTCCGTCGAACTTCATCGCGCCTATGTCGAGCAGCGTCACCTGAACTCCCAGCGGTATGAACTGCAGAACGCCGCTCGGATTCGCTCCTATAGACTCGATTCTGGACCATTTCGTCTTCAGTATCAGGTGGTTCGTGTTCTTGCTTATGCAAGTGGTGTTCTTTGTGTCGACAGCCCACGCGCCGGCTCTCTGGTAGCCGAAGAAGCAGTCGCTGATGTAGCCCGTGCTCTCGAACTGTTTGAGAAGCGGCGAATAAGCAAAAAGTCCGCCAGCCTTCAACATAGCGTCCATGCTGGTGTCTCCGCCCATAACGTCGGGGTTGACCATCAGCGAGCCGTATATCCTGATGTCCGTCGGGGTCATCGAGCCGCCCACAATCGTCTCTCCCGCTACCATATCGACGTACATGAACTGTTCATCATATCCGATTCTAAGATCGTGCAGTCTGCCGAATGCGGGAAGATTCTGATCCGGAGAATCATTAAGCGCCATCTGCATCATGCAACCCCTCGGCAAGAAACTCTCGCAGCTTTTCAAATCGCCGCTGTTGACGCAGTCTCCGGAAAAATACTCTTTTGTCATGACTTCATTTTCGGCGTCAACCATGCAGGGAACCTGTATGAATATGTTGCCTGATGAGTCCATGGCTCTTACCGAGTAAACCACTTCGTCTCCGCTCTGGAAAGCGGGGAGTTGGCCTGTCCACGTCTTGCCGTTGCTGGAAGACAGTTTCACGCTCTTCCAATCCATTTCAAAGTTGGCCATATAAAGAACGTAAACTTCGGATGTTTCGTCGCTTGTCTTCTTGGCGTCATTATAGATATCTACGGTTATTGAGGTGGGCTGTCCGCCGACCGGGGCCGCCGGGTTCAGCTTGATGCTTTTCAATTCCGGGGGGAACCTCGTGTCCAGCCTGTCCTGCACAATCTCCTGCGCGTCCGCAGGCAGGATGCTCAGGTCAAGCTCCTGAGCGGGAGCCGCAACGGCCATAATCATCACTGACGCCGCCGCCGCCGCCAACTGTTTCACTAATTTCTTCATATCTCCTCCTCCTTTTTAATTTCGTTGTGCATTATACATATCTTGCTTCAAAAAAGTAAAGCCATTTTTATCCAAAACCTTACACATTTTCCATAAAATCATTTAGCCGCGCGGCAATTTCCGTTAAATATTCGCTCTCATTTCGAAAACTCTCCTGATTCCTGTCGAGAAAAACCTTACTATCGCTCAAGATTTTTTTGGCAGCCGGTATATCTTTATCGTCGGACCTAATCTGTCTTTTGGCGACGATGGTATTTCCTTTATTAGCTCAGCTTTTTTATCCAGCGAACGATAAAAAGCGACAGCTTCCGGATAAAAATCCTCCGCCGCGAAGAATCTTTCGTAAATGTGACCGCTAACAACGATATATTCAAACCCTTCCCGCGTATATGCTTCCAGCGGATACTCCGCCAACGAAAAAGAAGAAATCAACTTATATTTGGGCTTGATTTTTTCGAGCGCGGCGAGATGATATTTTTTTTGCGAATTCTTTTCTGCTTCGGACGGACGTCGGGTGTCGTATGCTGGAAGCGGGACAGCGCCCGAAACCCGATCAGCCGCAAGTCTGTCCTTCAACTCCTGAGCGCCCAACAGGGATTCAGGAGTCGGCGCAAGCTGAGGGCCGCCGTATTCCACCGCGACTGCGGCTCCGGACGGCGCGTTCTTCTCTATCCACTCGCGGGCCAGCGTCCGGGTGTCTTTCGCCTGAAACAGAATGTTGCTCTCGACAACTGTCTTCAGGGGCAGAGCCATAATCGCAAGCGCGGCGAGAATCGCTAATTGCCGCCCTCTCGATTTGAATAAACCGGATGCGGCGTCCAGCGCGACCGCCGCCAACACGCAAAGCGCCGGAAGAACGCCAAGCCAATGCCTTTCAAAACCAAACTGAGAGAACTGTCCGTTAATCGCGTAGAACACAGCTATGTAGCACAGAAAAACAAGCTCAAAAGGCCGTCGCCTTGCGGCAGCGTATATTATCCCGCATCCCGACGCGGCCAGCAGCGGAATTCCCATTCCTTCCTTTAAATATACGACTATCGAATGCAGCCACATGTTTACCGGCGTCTCCATCCCGAACCAGCCGTCGTTCATCAGGGCCTTTTGAATCCTGATGTCACCGATGAAGCTTTTAAAATCAAGAACGCTGTACGGAGCGCCTGCCAGATAAGCCGCTCCGAAAGCGAAAAACATCGCAAAGGGAGCGATTGAAAACAGGACTCTCGCCTTCGAACCGCTCTTTTCGCGCATAGCAAAGATGAAATGCGCGAAAAGCATCGTAGGAAGAAGCTGGGCGGCGGTGTACTTGGTGGCGGTTCCCAACCCCGCTACAATCCCGCAAAATACGTAGTTGCGAAGTCCGCCTTCTGTTGCCAGCCGCGCCGCAAGATATAGGGCGAGAGTCATGAAAAACGTAAGCGGAATATCCGTAATCGCAAAATGGGACTGTTCCACGTGCAACGGGGTCAGAGCCAAGAAGAACGCCGCCAGAAGCCCCGCGCGTTTATTCGCAAACCTCGCGCCCGCCGCCGCCGCCACATACGCCGCGCCCGCCCCGAACACGGCTGCCGTCACTCGCGCAATCAAATAAAACATTGTCGGGTCTATAAAATACTGAATTCCGAAATCTGCCGCCGTATTAAAAACTCCCAACACATGCCCGATAACGTAAGCCGCTCCGTACAAAGCAAAAAGCAAATACATGAAAAAAGCGGGATAATAAAAGAAATGCGGATTGAAATCTCCGGACCCGAACCTGATCGCGTGTGAAACCACATGTGCCTCATCCAAATGCAACTGGTCGGGAAGTCCATACCTGATTCCGTGAACGCGGATGACAAAAGCGATAAGCATTACAAGCGACAACGCCGCGTTTTCCTCGAACCATTTAAAAAAACGTTTCAACTGGCGCATCTCCACGGACATGTCGTCGGATACAAGCCGCCGGATAATTCATTGACTCTATCATTCATTCAACCCCGGTTCGCCTATAGAGCAGGCGAACTGGGGCGACCTACTTCTCACGCACAAATGAATTTGTGAGCGCCACCCATCTGTATTGTTCATGACGCACAAATGAATTTGTGAGCGCCACCCATCATTTTACCGTAGGGGCGGGGCTTGCCCCCGCCCTGTCTCTGTTATCGGGCGGGGACAAGCCCCGCTCCTACAAAAAAATGCGCCCTTCGCCTCGCATTTCATCCGCTATGAACATTCGCTCCCGAATCCTAATGGAGGATTCGGGTTTGTTATTATTTTATGCCATTTCTCCGCAAGATGGAAACCGGGTTTATTTTCAAACTCATTATTTGAATCAATAATAATCAATATAATCATATTATCGCGGCGACGGCTGCGAACCACTAACATGAACGAAAATTGCGTCGACAGAAAACACGGAACTGAAAGCGGAGTCGAGCTTGTTCACGCCGATTGCGATCTCTGCGGCTCCGCTGAGAACAGTCCTCTGTATAAAAAGGACGGCTTATACATAGTTAGATGCGACGGGTGCGGGCTGGCGCGAGTCAATCCCAGACCCACCGAAAAATACCTGAAAGATGAAGTCTATAACGAGGGATATTTCAACGCCGAGAAAGGCTTCGGCATAGAGAACGCTTTCGGGAAAGAATCGGGGGGGGACAATTCTAGAGCGGAAAGAGTTTTCAAGCGAGTCGAGAAGTTGATTGCGCCGGGAAGGATGATAGACATGGGATGCGCGTCCGGCGTTTTTATGAGAGAAGCGCGGCGACGCGGCTGGGCTGTCCGGGGGGTTGAGATTTCCGAATACGCCGCCGAGCAGACTCGAAAAAGATTCGACCTTGATGTGTCGTCATGCGATTTCATTCAAGCCGACCTTCCCGCCGGCGAATTCGACCTTGTGCTGATGATGGACCTTATCGAGCATCTCCCGTCGCCCGGAAAAGGCGTCCGTAAAGCTTTTGAAATACTGAAGCCCGGCGGACTTCTGGTCGTTGAGACGCCTAATCTTGATGGAGCGGCGGCTAGAGTCCTCGGAGCCGAGTGGGGGCTTATCGCCCCTCTGCACCATCTTTATTATTTCACGCCCGCCACCCTGAAAAGACTAGTTTCGGAATGCGGATTCAGCGTTGAATCCGTCGAATTTCCATTCTGGGGCCTTTCCGACCTCCTCTTTTCAGCCGGCTCATTTAAAAAAGCCGGACTGCCGATAGGCGAAAAACAAAAGCATATCGCTAGAACCAGACTTCGTTTTGCAAGAGACGCCGCGCGCTCCGCAGCCAACGCCGTCGATCGCGCCCTGCTCTCTCCTTTCACCCGCTCTTCAAACGGAAACTCCATCAGCATGATTTGCGTCAAACCGATGAACCTTTCATCCGGAGAGAATCACAAATGAGCAAAAAAACCTCCAAATCTTATGTTTTCTTTTCCGACCTTCATATAGACAGATGGGACAGGTCCAAAAAAGAGCGTTTTTTCGAGTTCATCGAATGGGTCGAGGAGACTGCGGCGGGCGTTTTCATATTGGGAGATATTTTTGATTTTCCGGCGCTGAAAGGGGATTCAATCTGGCCGAGGCACAAAGACACAGTCAACAGGATACTCGGCCTCTCCCGCGCTGGAATACCTGTCAACTACCTTATCGGCAACCACGATATTTCGCTCAGAGGCATTGAAATAGAAGAGGTCAACTTCAGGCTCACATATCCTGACAACAAGCATCCTTTCGAGGTCGAACTGTTCGGAAAAAAGGTTTATATGGAGCACGGGCATTATTACGACCCGCTCTTTCAGGAGCATATATACGACGCGGTGGACTTTCTGAGAGCAGTGACGGGGAAAGCGGTTGACCAGAGCGCGACCGACTTTCTGCGAGATGTGGTAAGAATTTTTCAGAGGAAACCGAAACACAACGCCGAAAAAGCGAACGCGAAAGAAAAGACAGAGGTGGGAGTGCCGGTAAGATTCCTCAAGCTGTGGGAGGAAGCGGCCGAACAACTTCTCAAAAAACGCAGATGCGATATAGCAATGTTCGGCCACACGCACGGCCCCGCCATGTCCCGAATGCTCGGCGGGCCTCAGTTCTATGTCAACACCGGAGACTGGGTGACACATTCCACATACGTCGAGATGACGGAAACCTCGCTCTCTCTTATGGACTGGATAGAAGGCGCGACAATAAGACAAGAGAAACTTGATTGACAGGGATTATTTTTTTGCGGACGCGCTTGAACTGCGCGCCGTCTTTTTATCTGTGTAATCGCAACGCGAAAACTCGCATAGGAGAATCGCGATATCGTCCGTAATAGGCTGTCTGCCCGCGAATTTTTTCACGTTTCTGTGCAGTGTTCCGACGATATCCTTCTCGCCGCGCGCGCTTAGAGCCTTGAAGTTATCAACAAATCTTCTATCGCCGTACATCCTTTTCTTTGAGTCTTTCTGCTCGCTGCATCCGTCCGTGAAAAGCAGTAGCTTGTCGCCCGGCCTAACCTTCGTCTTGCCTTCTACGTACTCCGTGCCAACGCGAATGCCGATCGGCATGTTTCCCGGCTGCAGAGGGCTTGCGCGGAATTTGTCGCACCTCAAAAGAACAGGTCTGGGAAGCCCGAACTGAGTGTAGTTCATCTCCAGCGTCGATATGTCGACTATCCCGTAAAAACCCGCGACGAAGAAGCCTTCCGGCATCAGCGGGATGAGTTCCTTGTTCATCTTGCCTATGACCTCCGAGGTGGAAAGCCGGCCCTCGGCGATGAAGTTAAGGTTCATTTTTACTTCTAGGGCTATCATCGCGGAAGTGATCCCGTGACCCATAACGTCTGCGACGAATATCCCCACATGGCCTTTCCCTATTCTGCTGACGGAGAAGAAATCGCCGCCGAGATGCAGAGATTGCTCGTACACGTGCGAGAATCTCATTCCGGGTATTCTGGGATATTTTTTTTCGACCAGATGCTTCTGAAATTTGCCGGCGTGATACATTTCCCGCTCTATAGTATTTAGGGACTTCATCAACTGCTTGCTGGTTTCCATCAACTCGGATGTTTTCTCGTTCACTTTCTTCTCAAGAGCAAGTTCCCTGTGCCTGATCAAATCCTTGACGGATATGATTCCTTTCATGCGCCCGTTTTCTTCCGATACTATAAGGTGTCTGAAATCGCCCTTCATCATAATCTCATGTGCGTCGTCGAGGCTGCTTCCGGAACCTACTGAGACAATGTCGCGCGTCACAACCTCGCCCACCGGCACGCAGGCGGGATCAAGGTTCTTAAGAACTATCTTGCTGAACAAGTCTCTATCTGTGAAAATCCCCAACGGCCTGTCGTCTCCGTTAGTGACGACTATGGAGCCAACGCCGCGCTGAGCCATCAGCTTCATCGCTTCAAGCGTGGACACGTCCGGACGAGCGGTCAGCACGTCCGCGCTCATAACCTCGTCAACAAGTATCGCTCCGGGCATATATCAGTCGGCCTCCCGCCGCGCGACTAGTTTATCACAGATTCAAAAACGGAGGCAACGCTCAACCCAAACAGCAGCTTGAATATCAATATTGCTGCTTTTCGCAACAAACGATTCCATTAAGCCCGAGAAAACCGTTTGTAATTGTTTTCAACCCGGATTCGTCGATAGAGCCGACGAACCGGTGCGATTTTCATAGCGGCGAACTCACGCACAAAGCAAGTTTGTGCTTCTGGACTTTGGCCTCTAACTAGTAGAAATTCACTTTAAGGTTGCAAAGCGCGGATATTTAATGTTGACGAATTGGTTTTTTAGGACTAGTATATAAACTAGACTATAAAAGGAGGTCGTCAACATGGGGTATCCGACTAAGGTTCAGTTGATCAAA
>JAKQBV010000043.1 GCA_029573925.1 bacterium | reverse complement strand
GTCCAGAATTGCATCGTGCTCTCCGTCGTACACTTGATCCTTGTGCGGCACCTTTCCGATGTACGCGACGTTTGTCAGGAGTCCGTACATTCGCGGCTTGTCGAAAGGTTTGCCGCCCTGTGGAATCCCTTTTGCCGTTATCCATGTTTTTGTCTTCCAGCCCATGTCGTTCACGGCCTGGACGGTCGCCATTACGGATTGGTGTTTCAGATAGAGCGAAAAGATTTCATTGACCTGAACGGCCTCAGGTTCGTTCGTGAGCAGCCGATGCGTGGTCCGGTCGATATCGTAACCGAGAACCGGGAATCCGCCCGCCCATTTTCCTTTCTTGCGCGCCGCCGCGATTTTATCGCGCGTTCTTTCGGAGATGATTTCGCGCTCGAACTGAGCGAACGAGAGAAGCACATTCAGCATGAGTCGTCCCATCGAGTTGGATGTGTTGAATTGCTGGGTGACCGACACGAAGCTCACGTTGTGCTTCTCGAACACCTCAATTATCCGTGAGAAATCCATAAGCGAGCGGCTCAGGCGGTCCACCTTGTAAACGACCACGCAATCGATTTTCCCTTCCTTTATATCTGCCATCATGCGCTGAAATGCCGGTCTGTCCATGTTGCCGCCTGTGAATCCACCGTCGTCGTACTGTTCGGCCAGTGCCGTCCAGCCTTCACCTTGCTGGCTTTTTATGTATGCCTCGCCCGCTTCCCGCTGGGCGTCGAGCGAATTGAAATCCATCTCGAGTCCTTCAGAGGTGGACTTCCGGGTGTATATTGCGCAACGGACCGAATGAGCTGCTTCCGGTTGCGCGGCTGTCACGTTTCTTCTTGCCATTTTTCATGCCTCCGATTCAGAGATTAAAAAACATGTATCCATTCCAATGCTGCCCGGTTATTTCACGCGCCACAGCGGACAGAGACTTATAACACCGGCCACCGTATTCGAATCCCATGTCGAGAACCGTGACGCTGTGGAGGTCTCCTTTATATTCCCGATTCAGAATCGTTCCCGGCAAAGGAATGCGTTTGTCACGAGGCAGGCTGCCGGTAACTCGCGCGGTTCCCGCTGGCTCCCCGTCGAAAGCGCCCTTGGGGACGCGCGCTCTTATATCCGCCTCATTGGCGATATCCGCAGCGCGTAGTTTCGCTCGCTCGGACAAGCCTCCATAACTGAGTTCCTGAATTCTCCAGGCGATCCTTTTCCATAACCAGTCTTTGTTTCCGGAGCGAGTGCCCTCGCCATAGACCTCGCGGTACTTGGTCCGGAGTTCGGCGACCGTCATCCGCCGGAGCACATGGATTTGTTTTGCGATTGTTTCCGACATTTCCGTTTTTCCTCCCTGTTTTCTGTTCTCGCGCTGTTAACCGCGGCAGGTCACAGGTTGCTCGACATCCCCGGATAATCAAGGCAATCAGAGAGTTTTTTCTCACTTCTTGAATTGGCAACATCGTTCGATCCAACAGGATGGACAGACGGCAGTTCCTCGGCATCATCCAACTCACCTCGAAGCCTTCGAAAACCCTTTGCGATGATCTGTGTGATTTCTTCAAACCGTTCTTTTCCGGACATTTGTGGAGGCGTCGAACCATTCATTTTCATGAGAAGACCATCCCGGTAACGATTTCGGCGCGTGTCTGAAACAACAAGCGCCTCTACTCCGTTACCTACCGGACGGAACTCGAAAGTGTCGAAAAAATGGAAAATATTTTTCTGATGTTTGGCAAGGAAGTCGAAATGGGGGGACAGTTGTTAAGGATTGCTTAATAACTGGATAGTCCGCGGAAATCGGAATCTCTCATAGATTGATTTGGTCGCACTCGATTCCGATCCAGACTTTGCCTGTATCGAGCGATTTCATGAGTTCGGCGGCTTCGCGCATGGTTTTGCCGTCGTAACGGCTGACGGTTATGGTTGCGCCCCTTGTGCGATAGAGCAGTTTCATTATCTGAACTGATTGCCAGAAGCGTTCCGGAGTCACGTTGTCCATCGTCATTACGTTTCGCTTCGAAAAACATGTTCTGTCCGGACCAACCTTTCCGATGTATGTAACAGCGGAAATTTTACCGTCTCCATGTTGTTTGGATATGATTCTGCGTATCTCCGGATCGTCCTGAAGCGAAAAGTCCACTATCGCATACAAGCGCTCTCCTGCGTCTTCCTGGACAACTATGAGCGGGTTCAGTCTTTTCCTGAGGTCGGACATTTTCTCTTTCTTCTTCTTTTTCTTCATGAGCAATCACCCGTTTCGCTGTCTATCGGCGCGAGGCCGAGCTTATCCTTTATGAACCTGACCCATTCCGATCTCTTGAGGCGCATCGCCTTTTCTATGTCCTCTCGCGAGAGAACCTCGAGCCGCCGGAGTTGTCCCATGACTTCAAAACAATTAGCGGTCTCTATCCACGCGGCGATATCTTTTACATCATCCGTCATAATTCGATTTCTCCCACATTCAGTCGCGCCCAATCGGATGAGCGGAATGATGCGCGGTCAAGTCGATCATTCCCTCGTAGAGCGTGTCCGTGTCGTAACATTGCGAGCAGATCGGGATATCGACGAGAATCCCGCGATATTCGATTCTCAGAAAGAATCCGCCGCTCTTAAACCGATGTCCGCAGTGCGAGCAGGTGAAATCATTCGAATAAGGATTCTTCCCGAATTTCACACGGATTCTCATCTGCTAAAACCTCTCTCCGTCTGACATTCCTGATATTCAGCGGCCACATTAAAATTAAGTCAAGTTCCGTCCGTCCGACTGCCCGGATGCCGCTCATAATGATATACTGTTGGAACGGACAAGGAATCGCTCGATGACCGGGGAGCGGAAAAGATTAAAATAAACTCAGGTGACGCTCATGGCGCTATCGAAAAATACGGAAGATCGTTTAAGAGATGAATTGCGGAATGTGGACATGGCCGCTCTTATGGAGATTTCGAACAAACGCATTGCCGAGATAAACGAATCGGACTGCCGCGTCGCGCATGGCTCGGTGGTGAAACTGGACGAGATATTTTCAACGGTATTAGACGGCGTGGAATCCGCCAGTGAACAAATCGATGAATATTTCGCTCGCGATGAGGTGGAGAGAGGGATCAACATCTCCGACGTGCTGGTTTGTATGCCGCTCAATATTTCGGCTGCCGGTTTCGTGGACGAGGCGCTCGACATGGCGCGGCGGCTTTCAAAGCATTTCGATGCTGGGATGTTCCTCGGCGACTCAGTGACAATCCTTTCGGAGGCCGGTCGCCATGAGGAGGCGTTAGTGCAGGCCGAGGAGAATTTGAAGCGATTGCCGGAAGAGGCGTGGATTCACATCACCGCCGCAGAGGCTCACGAGAGAGCTGGAAACTCCAACAAATCGTTGGAGATATTCCGCAGGGCGCTGGATGTCGTGAAGGACAGAACGTTTCGTCAGGATGTTTACGAGCACTTTATCGAGTTCCTGAAGAGAGCCGGGAAAACCGCAGAAGCCAAAGAACTTGAGGAACAATCCCGGAAAGAAGACCGCGCCGGAAGTCCTTCCGTAATGCCTATGGGACAGATCAAGGCTTCTCCCGGGGCTGTCTATCCAGGAACTGGCGGCAAAGGAAAACAACAGAAGACCGGTCGAAACGATCCTTGCCCATGCGGCAGCGGCAAAAAGTTCAAAAAGTGCTGCCTCGGTAAGAACTGAAGCCGATTTCCCTTATCTTCAATTATCCATACAATTATCCGTAATATATCCATATTATTGACACCGCCACATTAAACGGCTATTTTATGGACAAGAAAGCGGGTGGTGCAACATGGAAGCTCTTTCCAAATTGGAAATAACTCAGAAAATACTTCGATTGATTGCCGAAATCGACGAGTTCAAAGGGCAATGGCAGGCGTTGGGACAACTCGCGCCCGACCGGTTGTCGGCCCTGAAAAAGATTGCGACAATCGAATCCATCGGCTCGTCGACGAGAATCGAGGGCGTAAAGCTCACGGATGTGGAAATCGAACGCCTTCTTACCGGGCTTCAGATTCATTCGTTCCGCTCCCGTGACGAACAGGAGGTCGCCGGATACGCCGAGTTGATGGAGATGATTTTT
>JAKQBV010000030.1 GCA_029573925.1 bacterium | reverse complement strand
AGAAAAGTCGCGCTACAAAATAAGTCCGGCGACACTACGCCCGTTCTTGCGGACACTTTCCGGGCGGTGGTGACGGAAGGCGGCACGGTAGAAGAAGTTGCCGCGGCGGACCTGCCTAAAGTAGAGCCTACCGAACCGCCTCGCGCCAACTTTGCGACGGAGGTCAAAAGTAAATACTGGAATCTTTTCATCGCGGCTGTTGCGGTGGCAACGGCAGGACTGGTCTTTCTGGCGGTCTCGGCAATTCGCCGACCGAGGCTGGAAAGACCTGTTCAATACACCATAACGCGCGACAGTTTCTATTTTTCCACTACCAGAAAATTTTGCCGTTTTGACACGTCGGGGCGCTCAAGCTGGGTCAAAAAAGAATCCGGAAGCTGGATGCTTCGAGGGATGGTTTTTTTCGACATCGCCCCGAACGGAAATATCTGGATTGCAAATCCGTTCAGAGGCACGGTGGATCTTCTGGAGCAGAGCGGCAAATGGCTCGACCAATTCGGCCTCGGCAAATTGGGGCGCGACTACAGGTTCGCTTCGCTCGGCAACGGGAATGTGGCAATATCCATACGGGACGACAACCGCGTGGATGTGATAGACATGTCTCGCAAGCTTGTGGCTTCTGCCGGAGGATACGGCTCCGGTTTCGCCGATTTAAGGTCGCCGGGCGGCGTCGCCGAACTGCCCGACGGCTATCTACTCGTTGCCGACACTCTGAATCTGCGAATACAGGTTCTAGACCGGGATTATAAATTCGTCGAAACGTGGAACTTCCCGCACAACGCGGTCATACCCGGCGACAATCGGACGGAGAAGGTCGCAGTGAACCATCCCGGACATGAGATTTCTCTGGGAGCGAAATTTTTTCCGGACAGTCTGGCGGTGGACGCGAAGCGGGGGCTCGTTTACGTGTCGATGCTCAGCGCGTCCGGCAAACGCCCCGGCATAATCACAACGATGGATTTCAATGGAAACACAATCGCGTCGTCTGAAATCACGACTAGGAGCGGACAGCGTGTAAACCCGCGCTCGATAACCGTCACGCCCGACGGACTATTGACAATCGTTGACACAGACGCTTTCATCGCCGGAGAGTGGGACCCGGAATCGGGTTTCTTCGTGGAGGCTCATTATCAGGAAATAGCGGAGCTAGTGGCGGGGATGAAACGCTCATCGGTCATAAACTCCGCGCTTAGGTATTGCGGGAGCGCGCTCACGCTCCTAGGAATCGCCGGCCTTGCCGGGCTTATGTCGCTTGTCGGCTCAAGGCAACGCGCCGCATGGCTGGGGCAGGACGCGGAACACAGGTACACCCGCCGCCGCGCGCAGTCTTTCAGCACCGAAATCATATTCCACATCCCGGGGCCGGAAAATGTCTCTCCCTCCCGGCAGTGGCGCGGAACTTTGTCGGACGCGATAACAGTCGCGGTTGTGCCATTCGCAATCATTGTCTCGTTTATCATCCGCCTAATATTGATAAGGACATCCACCCCCCAGCTCGCTCTTTACATCCCGGCTGCCGTCGCGGCTCTGCTGGTATGGTCGGGGTTTATCGTTTCTTTCATCCTGACTAAAAAATGGTCAGCCGAAGGCCTTTCAGAACAGAAACACCTGCGCCACAGAGACCAGCTTTTCAGGTTGCTGGGGCCTGAAATATCGCAGAGCGTATCGCCGAAAGAAAGGCTGGTGGACGCGCTTCTGTGCAGAATGCCGAGCCGCAGGCAGGGACTGCTTCTGCTCACCGAATACAGGCTGGTGTGGATAGACGCCGGAGGAAAAGGCGGCCTGTTTGCTAAATCGCCTCTGGTCAGGGCCAGACCTCTCAGGGATTTCCAAAGCGCGGAACTGCGCTCGCCGTTTCTGCAATCGTACTGGACATTTGACCTGCAACCGGTAGCCGGAGGCCCCGTCAGGGTTCTGACTCCGCATTATTGGGGAGCGGCGGCGTTCGCCGCCCGCATGGATTGGCTCGTGAACAGATTAAACGCGCTGCCCAAGACAGCGCCCCAACGCACGATTCGCCCGCTCTGCCCGAATTGCTGCCAGCCCGTGCCGCCCGATTCGACATCGTGCCAACAGTGCGGCGTAGTGTTCAAAAAGCCGGCGCTGGCCGGCGTCCTTTCCGTTCTGATGCCGGGTCTCGGACAGCTTTACAACGGACAGAACATACACGCGATTCAGTATTTCGGGGCCGCCGCCGCTCTCGGTCTTGTCTGCGCCGCCCACTTCTCAGGGTTCGCGTTCACTGACCCGCTTTGGCTGGCTCCCGCCGCCGCGCAGTGTTTGTTCTTCCACGCCCTCAGTGTCAACCGCGCGGTGTCGGACGCAAAATATCTCTCCGCTAGAGGCTGACGTTTCATTTGCCTTTTAGTCCCGCCTCTGTTATTATGCGCGTTGTCGCGGTTCGGGAGGCCGCTCGCTCCTTCCCATGCTTCTCAAAGGCTGTCTCCATGTCCACACCACTTGCTCCGACGGAAAACTCTCTCCTCAGGAAGCCGCCGATATATACTCTGAATTTGGCTATGACTTCATCGCTTTCACCGACCACGACTATCTGCTGAAGTCCTCAAGCGACGACACATACGCGTCGGTCAAATCAGACCTCATCATATTCAAAGGCGTCGAGCTGACTGTCTTCGAGAAAGGCTACGTTCACGTGAACAAAATATGGGGCGAAGAAGAGACGCTTCATATTCTGAATCACATCGGAGAGTATGACCTGACCCTCGAACAGGCGAAAGAGCGCGTCGCGGCTGTCGCCCTGAAATACCCGCTCGACGCGGTGGAATTCACCACTAAAGGATTTCCGGACAATGAGTTCGACACTGACGAACTGGGCTTGCCGAGAATCGCGTCCGACGACTCTCACACGCGAATCGGCTGCGGACGCGCTTGGATCGAACTCGACTGCCGCCGCTCGAAAGACTCCATAATCCGCGCGATTAAGAAAAACCGTTTCTGGAACTGCTTCCAGCGCGGTTAATGCCATCGCCACGCATATCGTTTTTTCAGTTTTTCGGTTGTTTGCTTTTTTCGGCCGTCAGCGGACGATTTCGAAGTCTTCGAAGAATGCGCGGCAGCTTTGCATTTTCTCGTCGGAAGTCCATGAAGAGTCGGCGAACTTTGTTTCTTCGCCCAGCATTCTCATCTTGTCCGTCCAAGTGGGATTGTGAGACAGGAGAGAAACGCGCGTCGCGCCGCAGTCCTTCAGGAAAGCTGCGACGGCTGTCAGATTTTCATCCGTGTCCGTCGCGCCCGGAATAAGCGGTATTCTTGGCAACACATCCGGCCCGCCTTGCGCAGAAATCTCTATCAGCCGCCTTGCGTTGCTCAGTATAACTCTGTTGCCGGCGCCGCACATCTCCTTATGCCGCGCCGAGTCCATCAGCTTTATGTCGATGTATATCCTCTCCGCGAAAGGAAGCATGAGAGAAGAAAAGCGGTCGAAGTCGAACAGGCCGCAAGTCTCGACAAGAGTGTCGACGCCCGCGTCGCGAAGCTCGCTCATCAATTCGGAGCAGAACTCCATATACATCGTCGGCTCGCCGCCCGACAGCGTGACTCCGCCCCCGGATGAACGGTAGAAAGCGGCGTCTTTCATCGCCGACTCCGCGACTTCTGCCACAGTCATCGGAGTTCCCATTCGTTTAAGGGCGCGTGACGGACATGCATCCGCGCACTTGAAACACAGCGAACATTTTTCGCGGTCGACGAAATACGGATTGTTTTCGCTTATCGCCGATTCGGGACACCCCCACGCGCAGGTTCCGCAACCCACGCAGACGGCAGCGTCATAAGAAAGCTCCGGTTTCGCCTTTTTGCTCTCCGGGTTGTGACACCAAAGGCAGTTCAGCGGGCAGCCCTTGAAAAAAACCGTCGTGCGTATGCCCGGCCCGTCGTCGAGCGAATTTCTCCGGATGTTGAGAATCAAAGCCTGTCCCGCATTGCGCGCGTTCATTTATTGCCTGCTATTCCTCAATGATAAACTTGGCCTCCGACGACCTGCCGTTCACTTCCGGAAAGTACATCAGTTCGGCGGCGCAAGGCATAGCCGTCACCTCGCCCGGAGTCTCCGCCCGCATCGACACGCTCATGACGTATTCCCTGTCCCACATTCGCGTCAGAAACGCCACGACGCGGTCGTCTCTAACCTCACGGTTGGTCCAGTAATAATAGCCGGGAAATCCGCGTTCGTCCCTGTCCACTTCGAAACCGCTGGGAAGATAGTTCTCCACCATCACATAATCGAAAGCCGCGCGGGGCCGGATTCTGACGTGCGACCATATCCGATCCCCGGTTCTCAATCTTGTCGAGGCTCCGAGTTTCTTCTTTCCTTCGGCGTCCCAAGAATACCATCTTTCCACTTTTATGCCGTTGTCCTTCGATTTCAGGAAGTCCGCCGCCTCGTAGTAGTTCAGGACCGCGTTGTAATAAAGATTGCCCTCGCCCGACTTTTCGATAACGATTTTGTTGTTTCCCGGAGCGGCGAGGCGCGAAGCGTCGATCACAACGCCCTCCCCGTCGATGTCGGCGGCGGTCATTTCTCCCTTGCCCGCCTCAACTCCGTTCACGGTGACGACATAGCTAAAATCCGTCGCGCCCGATTCGCGCTTCTCCATGTACTTCGTCAAGGCAAGCAGCGCGGCGGCGGTGTCTTTTGTCGAGCGCCATCCGTCGCCCATCCGCGACATGTTTATGAAGTTGGCCGCCTTCAACGCGACGGGATTTTCCGCGTCGGCTTCAAGTATCGCCATCAAGGCGAACGCCGCAGTCTCCACCGCGTTGTCCGTCCATCTGTATCTGTCCGTTTTCGTCTTCCAGCTTGCGGCGGAAGCCGTGACGTCCGCAGACTTCGCAAGTTCGCCAGCTATCTTTTTCGCCTCGTCCTTCAAGCCGAGTTCCGAACAGGCTATCCCCAGAAGAGCCTTTCCGTAGTGCGTCAGTTTTTCCCGCGACGAGTAAAGTTTTTCAGCTTCGCCCGTCCTGTCCATGCCGTTATTCATGCGGGTGGTTCCGCGTTCGCCTTCCGCGTATCCCGCCTGCGCCAGCGCAAACAGGACGTAAGCTTTCTCGTCAGGGTCTTTCAGCGCGCCGAACATTTTTTCAAGAGCGGCCGCGCCCCTCGGCAGCATTCCTTCCGGCGGGGTGAAATCAGCCCTTGCCGCCCTCGCAAGACCGAACACCACGTAAGCGGTTATCATCGCGTTCCGCTCGTCGCCCTTCCACCACCCCCAGCTCCCGTCCTCGTTCTGCATATCCGCGAGACGCTCATAGCCCTTCGCCGCCATGTCCGGCAGTTCTTTAAGCTTGCCTGTGAGAGGCTTTCCGGCCTTCTGAAGAGCCTCCGCCATAACCGCATTGGGCAAAAACCGGCTCATAGTCTGTTCCACGCATCCGTAGGGATAGTCCGCCAGATACTCGAACGCGGCGAACATGCCTCCGGTCAACGAAGGAGCGAGTTTTATCTTCAGGCTCTCCGTGCCCGCTACGCGGTTTTGAGGAAGCTTCAGGGACAGAGCCGCGCGCGCGCCCGCCTCGCCCGCCGCCGTTTCTCCGCCCCTTGCGCCTCTGGGCAACACCGGGATGGTCAACTGCATGGCGTCGGATTCCTCGTCCGTCAGCGCCTTCGCAGTCACCCAAGCGGAGCCGGGCGTCTCCACGGCAGCGCTCCATTCTACGAGCGCGTTTCCTCCTGCTTTTACCCGGACTGTCTTCTCGTTCTTTTCCAGCAGCTTCAAACCAGTGGCGTTCAGAACCGCGAGGACTTCCTTGTCGGCGTCGAGATAGTTGTCAATCAGCGCCGTCACCCGCAACTTGTCGCCCTGCGTGAAGAATCGCGGGGTCCTGAGGCGAACTATAAGGTTTTTCCGGGTCGCGACGTCGGACGTTGTTTGGCCGACCGCCGTTTGCGCGGTCGCCGCCCTTGTGGCCACTCTCCATGATGTGAGCGAGTCCGGCATGATGAACTCGGCGGTAGCCCTGCCTTCCTCGTCTGTTAACAGGTGCGCGGCCCAATAAGCGGTGTCTGGAAAATAGCTGCGAATCTGCGCGGGCGCGAACTCGCCGTCCGCCGCCGCCGTTTTCATCGCCCTGCCGTTGAAAGCCAGAACC
>JAKQBV010000027.1 GCA_029573925.1 bacterium | reverse complement strand
TATCTCTTGTCTGGTTTTTCTTGATATAGAAACGATCGGCGGCGTCGTCGAAGTAGCCAGCGATTCTGCCCCGTTTTGCTTTATAGTAGGCCTCGCGGAAGTTTGCGTCAGATGCGAAGCGAGTTTGGAAATCGCTTGCCGTAATAATGTCATCGCCGTATTTAAGAACGGTTGAGCTGGTGGAAATCGTACTGCCACTTACGAAGTCGCCGCTTGCGTTAAGTTTGCCGACTTCGATGCCGTTTTTGGCGAGGCGGCTCTTGAGCCATGGGCTAAAATTAGTATATTTGCGGGTAAAGTTACTTACACGAACGTCGCCCATCATGTATTTGAGCAGGCGCTGGTTGCGTAGATTGTAGGATGGATACTGAACGTCGGTGGCTTCGGTAATAACAGCGCTAAGCTGTGGGCCGAGCATCGAAAAAGCGGTCATGAAGAATAGGCCACCGCCAAAAATGAGGCCTACGATGACCGCGAGTGGACCGAAGCGACGGATGCCGCTCTTCTTGGTTTTGACATTAGATTTAATGCCGGTAACATTGTTGATGTAATCGCTAGTAGTATTTTCTCCTGCTCTGGTCGCCGTGAGGGCGTCGTCAATTTCGCTCGCAAGAGATTTGCGCTTGCGATATTGCTGCGGGTTGAACTGACTAAGGTTGCGGCTCGCATTTTTTTCCGCATCAAAAAGGCTAGAAACTCGAGGTCGTGAAAGATTTAGCGCGGCGCTTGAATCGGAGCCGCGGAGTAGATTATTGAATCGCGGATTTTTTGGTGTGGAGACCATTTATTCTTATATTTTAAAATATTTTGCACGAAATGTCTAGTAGAGTGGAGTCTGCTAGCGCTGAGCGTTACGCTTGTCGTTCGGGTTTGTCGTAATGAGAGACTCCTCTGTTTCCGACGCGATAATTTGAATGTGAACATGGTTCTGACCAGCAAAGAAGAGACCGTGACCGACTGGGAAATTTGAGAGACGTTTGCGCTCTTCGCTAGTGAGTTTGAAGACTTCCGCGAGAACGTCGACAGCTGATGGAGACTGCTTCAAAAGTAGCTGCATGGATGAGTTGCTGACAATAGCACGGCCCATTTTACTGCTCATGAAGTCCTCGACGTCCTGAGAGATTGTGGTTAGGCCGAGGTAGTATTTACGGGCGCGCTTAGCGAGGCTGAAGAGGAAGTTTGCGGAATCTTCGTATTGCATGAGCATCCAGGCCTCATCAACGAGGAGAAGGCGCCGGCCTACGTGTACGGCACCAACGAGCGAGCGATGACTCGCGACGGCAAGCCGAAGACCAAGGACGTGCTGACCGTGCTCGTCGTGCGCGGCACCGGGATGATCGGCCGCCGCGACACGCGCCGCACCGTCCAGCCCGGCGACATCGCCACCATCCACATCGAGGGCCAGGACCGCTGGGATCCCGACGCCGACAAGACGAAGGCGAAGGGCGACGCGAAGTCGTGGTCCGGCGCGAAGGAAGACCACGGCCAGCTGAACGTCGGCGACGTCGGCCGCTGGCACTTCGAGGGCGAGCAGCAGGGCAAGGGCGCCCAGCCGCGCAAGATCCGGCTGTTCCGCATCCGTGGTCACCGTCCCGACGAGCTCGAGCAGACCGAGCGCTGCCGTCAACTGCACCGCTCGGGCGTCGAGATCGCCGTCGGCGCGTCCGCCGGCAACCCCGCCGACCACGAGCCGTTCTGACCGGAGGCGCCGTCGTGATCGTTGGAGTCGACCCCGGGAAGACCGGCGCGCTCGCGCTGCTGTCGGACACCGGCAACCTCATCGCCGTCGAGGACATGCCCG
>JAKQBV010000577.1 GCA_029573925.1 bacterium | reverse complement strand
GCCGAGACTTTTTCCGGAAGCGACGCTGCGGATAAAGACGTTGTCGAGGCTGAACGAGCCGGCCATGCGTATGCGGTCGCCGAGGAGAGCGCCGCCGGAGATGGGAGATGTGGGGTCGATGCAGAGGGCGGCGACGTGTTTTCCCTCTTTGGCTCCCGCGTCGAGAAGGTTGGACAGCAGAGTGCTTTTTCCCGCTCCGGGAGGGCCGGCGAGGCCGACTCTGCGGGCGTTGGCCCGGCCTGAATAAACGCGCTTCATCACAGCGGGCGCGGCTTTCGGATCGCTCTCCACCAGAGTCATAAGCCGGGAAAGGGCGCGCACGTTTCCGCCGCGCATTTTTTCCACAAGCGCGTCTAGTTCTTTTGCCGGCGTGTTCATCGGTTTTGCCGGACGGCCCCCGCCGTCCGTTCCCTTCTTTTCCGCGCCCATTATATAATGTCTTTTCCCGCCGCGCAAAACAAAATTGTCGCGCACACTTTGAATTTGGCGGAGCGACGTTACAATTAAAGATTAAGTTGCAAGCCGCAAGCCTCCCGGCGGAGGCCCGCGAACGCAAACGGACGGAGATTGACGATGAGCAAAATAGATTTTGAAAGCATGATGTCAAACAGGATAAGCAAACTGCCGCCTTATGTTTTTACAACGATAAACAAGCTCAAGAACGAGGCTAGGATGCGGGGGATGGATATAATCGACCTCGGCATGGGCAGCCCCGATATGCCGGTTCCGGAGCCGATACGCAAAGAGCTTGCTCGCGCCGTCAACGAGCGCCATATAAACAGGTACCCCGCAGGCGACGGCTCGATAGAGTTCAAGCGCGCGGTGGCGTACTGGTATTCGAAGCGGTTCGATGTGGACCTCAACCCCGCCGACGAAGTGCTCGCCCTCATAGGCTCGAAGGAAGGTCTCGCAAACCTGTCGTCAGCGTTCATGAACAGGGACGACTACGCGCTTATCCCGACGCCGACGTATCCGATATTTTTCAACAGCATCACCATCTTCGGCGGCTCTCTTTACAACGTCCCGCTGCTGGAGGAAAATGATTTTCTGCCCGATTTCGAGCGGATCGACCCGGCTGTGTTGCGTAGAGCAAAACTGATATTCATCTCGTATCCGCACAATCCGACGACCACCATAGTGGAGAAAAGCCACTTTGACGACATAGTAAAATTTGCCAAAGAGCATCGCATAATCGTCAGCCACGACGCGGCGTACTCGGAAATATGCTTTGACGGCTACAAGGCTCCCAGTTTTCTGGAAGCGGAGGGGGCGCGGGACATCGGCATAGAGTTTCACAGTTTCTCCAAGACGTTCAGCATGGCCGGATGGCGGATGGCGTTCGTGGTGGGCAACCCGCAGATACTCTCGGTGATGAAAAAAATGAAGAGTTACGTTGACTTCGGGGTTTTCTCCGCGATTCAAAAGGCCGCTATCGTCGCGCTGGAAATGCACGAAGAAATTGTGTCCGAAACTGCCGCGGCGTACCAGAGGCGGCGCGACATTCTTTGCGACGGCTTGGACAAGCTCGGCTGGAAACACCGCCGCCCGAAAGCGACCATGTACGTTTGGGTGAAGATTCCCGAAGCGTTCAAAGAGATGAATTCCACCGAATTCGCGTCGCTTATCGTCAGGGAGACGGGCGTGGCTGTCGCGGCGGGCAGCGGATTCGGCGAAGCCGGCAACGACCATATCCGTTTCGCGCTCGTCGAGCCTGAAGACAGGATTCAGGAAACGGTCGACCGGCTCTCCAAGCTGTAATGCGCCGCGTGACAGAATAATCAAAGTGTGGAATGATTTTAGACTAGAGCGCTGTCGCGCCGTTGTTGCATATATTTATAAATCCACAGAAAAAATTGCTGATATACTAAAAATTAAATGAAACTTCCCACTGTCAATTTGCGATAACTGCCTCATGCTCAAAGGAAAGAACTTTGAGCATGTCACACATTTAAGTGGGTGAGTCATCTAATAATATGTATAGAATGAGGCGTTTATCATGCGCTTGACGCTGTTTGATAACCCGAAGCGGACAAAATAAAAAAGCCCCGCCGGATTAACCGGAGGGGCTGTGTTTTGCGCTCTTAATCCAAATCAGGCTTTGCTGACGTTGGATGCCTGATCGCCCTTGGGTCCGGCCACGACGTCGAATTCGACTTCCTGACCTTCTTCGAGCGATTTGTAACCGTCGCCCTGAATTGCGCTGTAGTGCACGAAAACATCGTTGCCGTCAGGCCTCTGGATGAATCCGTAACCTTTTGCCGCGTTGAACCACTTTACAGTTCCCTTCATAATAGGACCAGCCTCCTTTTCACAATACTCGTGCTAGGTTTGCCGGTTGTTCCGCTTGCAGGAATAGTTTGCTGAATTGCATCCCAACCCGTCAGCTTAGAAACAACTCGCCTTGCGCACGGTTAAATTGCAGGTCAGGATTCTTGCAATGGACGCTGTGGAAATGTTTATTATTGATAGTTTTTATTTCTCTTTCCCTGCCTCTTACTTGAACCTGACTTTCCAATTCCAACGTTATTCTTGCTGTTGGCTGAATATTTGTCAAGCTTTTTACAATAATGTTTTCAATGACCGGGACAGTCAAGCCGTGGAGCGGGAGCCTGCGCGCTCGATTACGGCTATTGAAGCTTCAATCGCGGACTTCAGAGCCGCTCCTGTTTCCGCGACCTGTTCTCCCGGCTCGAACGGCACGGCGTTTGAAACCCCTTTGAGCGAAACATAGAAAATATTGTCGTCGATTTCGGAGCATATGAGGAGGAACGCCGCCGCCTCCATGTCTATCACATAAGGGATGCCGGAATCAAGAAGAGCCTTGAACGCGGCATATCCCGGAGGCGGGAAGAAATCTTTTTTAAGCGGGACGCCGGGGTAGACGATTTTGCCGTCTCCGTCCTTGCCCGCGCCCATGCAGTAAAAAGTGTCGGTGGATATGATGTCGCGCGAGATGAACTCTATGCCGGCGGCTCTAAGAGCGGCGGAGGCGAAACTATTGTGAGACGGGTTGGCGGCGACCGCTTCTCCGAACGCTCCGGGCGAATAGTGGAACGAGGCTCCATCGAACCTGAGCGCCCGCTCGACAAGAGCGACTTCTCCAGAGCGCCCGGCTCCGGACAGCGACCCGCAAGTGCCTGTGTGCGCGAAGATTCTCGCCCCGCATTTATACAGTTCGGTGACTGATATTTCGACGGAAGCCGACCCGATGCCTGTCACGCAGACGGTGAATCCGCCGCCGTCCCCGTCGAGGGAATATGTGTGAAACTCTCTATTGGATTTTACTAGGCGCGGTTTTAAACCTAGAGCCTCCAGCGCGCGCGCGGTCTCTGCCGGGTCTTCGCCGCAGACCAGAACGACTTTTTCGTATATCATGCCTACGCTCAATCCCGTGTTTGGAAAGATATCGGCGTTGTTTTTCATGTTTACCCCTCCAAATCCATCTTATGTAAGTTTATAAAAAAAACCGCAAAGGAAATAGGGGGGATGAAAAAGCATGATTGGAAGAATGCAGACAGGCGGCATGGCGGACTGGTTATCGACAAATAAGGCAAGTAAGAATATATTCATATAATGCCGTTCCGGGGGTATGGACTGACGCGCCCGGCGCATTCCGGAGGTTTGACGACGATGGGAATAGTTTTTGAAAAAGAAGGCCACATTGCAAAGGTCGGGCTTAACAGCCCGGAAACAAGGAACGCTCTCGGCCCGGATGAACTGCTGGCTCTGAACAATGTGTGGGAAGAGTGCCAAGCCGACGACAAGGTGCGGGTGGTAGTGTTCTATTCCGAACTGCCGGACATTTTCTGCTCCGGCATGAACCTCAAGACGGCCATACCGATATGGACGGGCATGAGGAAGCCTGAGACGGAGGGCGAGAAGTGGCTGATGTCCGACAACAAATCCGTCGGCAAGGCGATGCTGAAGCACAAGACGCTGGATCGCCCCGTGATAGCGGCGGTGAACGGTTACTGTCTCACCGGCGGATTCGAGATGGCGATGGGGTGCGAGCTTCGGGTTGCGTCGGAAGACGCGGTGTTTCAGATGCGGGAGACCACGCTGGGGATAATGCCGATAGGCGGGTCGAACGTGTTCCTTCCGGCGCAGGTGGGGCAGGCGAGGGCTATGGAGATATTGTTGACGGGCGGCAACTTCACGGCGGAGCGGCTGCTCGAATGGGGTTTCCTCAACAGGGTCGTTCCGCGAGAGAATCTGATGGAGGAGGCGATGGGGCTGGCCGGAATCATAGCCTCGAACGGCCCTAAGTCGATCCGGGGCATGGTCAGGTGCTCGCGACAGATACAGGGGAAATCGCTGGCTGACGCCCTCGACATCGAAGTGGCGATTGGCGCTCCTATTTTCATGAGCGACGACGCTCGCGAAGGCGTAACCGCGCAGAAAGAGAAACGGAAACCTAATTTTAAATGACGACGCAACACGGCCCTGCGCAGGGGCGCGGCAGCGGGACGGAGGAGCAAAATGGACAGCGAATATCTTGAAAAACTGGCGAAGAACCCGTTCAACAACATGCTCGGAATCCGGATATCGGATGTGGGAGACGGGCGCGCGAAGGCCAGCCTTGAGATCAAGCCTGAGCACGCCAACATTCACAGCACGGCGCACGGCTCCGTCCTATTTGCGGTGTCGGACGCGGCTTTCGAGGCGGCGGTGAACTCTATGAGCCGCCCGGCGGTGGCTGTTCAGGTCGACATTCAATATCTGGCTCCCGCAAAAATCGGCGATGTGGTGACTGCGGCGGGAGAGCCTGTGAGGGTGGGCAAGAAAATGGCTTCGTACAGGCTCGACGCGACAAATCAGGAAGGCAAAAAGATTTCGGCGGCTCAGGCGACCGCGTTCTTCGTCGACTGATGTCTGAGCCAAGCTCGGTTCATATAAATATGGATTGCGCAAAGGAAAGAATAGTTTCGGCTCAAAAAACGGCGGTGTTTTCCGTGGCTGCGGCGCTGTGCCTGCTCGTTTTTGCGTCTTCATCCGGCGCGTAGGAAGAATCTAGGAAGTGTTATTTTCTAGAGGACTGCGAGGCGGCGGCGGAAGCTTCGCTCGAAACGGGAGACGACGCGGCGAGGATAGAGTATCTATCTCAGGCCGCAGAGTTCGCGAAAGGGGAGCGCGCGGCGGAGCTTCGCGCGAAACTTGCCGAAGCGCACCTCTTCAGAGGGCTGGCCGGCGGCGCGGACTCGATGCAAAGCTACTCCAAAGCCGTCGAGCTTAACCCTGATATGGCTCTGGCTTGGCGCAGCAGGGGCTGGCTTCTGTTGCGCTCCGGCAATCTTGACGCCGCGATCGCGGATTTCAACCGGGCGGTGGAACTGGAGCCGGACGACGCCGAGGCGCGCGGCGCGAGGGGGCTAGCGCTGCTGAAAAAAGGACGTCTGGCATCCGCCGCCGCCGACTTCGACCGAGCGGCGAAAATTGATCCCGGCGCGGCCGCTTTCTACAACCGGGGGCTGGCTCGCTCGGATATGGCGGACTACCCCGCCGCCGTCGCCGATTTCGACAGGGCTATAGCTCTGGGCGGGCCGAATCCTCACTTTCTGCTCGAACGCGCGGTGGCGCAGCTCAACAGGGGTTTCGCCAATCGGGCGATGGAGGATTTGAGAGTCGCGCTCGCTGCGGACCCCGTGAACCTGCAGGCCGGATACTACTTAGTCGCGGCTCTTTTATACGCCGGAGAGAGGTCTGCGGCGGAGGACGCCATGAGGCGTTTCTTCGGAAAGGGGTTTGCTCCCGATGCGCCGGAATACGATTATTTCAGGCTCGAACTGTCCGGATTGAGGATAATATTGAACGAGGTAAAGCTGATGGGGGGTTTGCCGGAGCCGAAGAATCTGGCGGCTTCGGCGGCGGCAGCCTATGAGAAAGGGCGCGTCGATACGGCGGCGGCTTACTACTCCGCTTACCTCTTCATTTCTCCTGAGAACGCGGCGGCTGCGTACAACCTTGCGGCATGTCTCGAGATGACAGGCGAGCGGCGCAAAGCAATACAATATTATTATAGATATCTTTATCTTGCCCCCGGCGCGGCGGACCGCGCGGAGGTTCTGGACGCGATTCTAAAGCTGTCCGAATAGGTTGGAGCGCGGAGCGCGTTCCGCCGGTTTGTGCTATACTTTTTCCGGCTTATGAGAGCAAGGAACCAATACATCGCGGGAGCGGCGCTGTTGTTGCTCATAGCGGCGGGAGCCGCGCTGAGCGCGCTTGGCCGCGCCCCGTCTCCCAGATTCTCCGAACAAAATATTCTTTTTGACCCCATAGAAAATCCTCCGAACCCGTTCAGGAAAACCCTCTGGCTCAACGGCAACTGGGAATTCAGGACAGGCGCGGGCGGCGAGTGGAACACAGTGGCGGTTCCGCATGTCTGGAATAGCATTCCCGGTCTGGAGAACTACGATGGCGCGGCTGAATATAGGATAGAGTTTAATATAGACGAGGACTGGGCGGGCGAATCGCCTATTCTCCACTTCGAGGGAGTCGCGGGCGCGGTCGAGATTCTTATAAACGACATAAAGGCGGCGAAGAGGCCGTCGAGACAGACGCCGTTTGAGGTTGATATCTCTAAGTATGTCGTGTCGCCCGGAAAGAACGAACTTAGGGCTCTGGTGGATAACCGGCCCGCCGGGCCGAGACTGACACCCGCAGGAGAAAAGAACTTCGGCGGGATTTTCAGGGAGGTTTTCGTCGAGTTCAGAAGACCGCTAAGGTTCGAGGAAGTGAGAGCCGGAGCAAAAGCCGCAGCCGGAGAAGACTGGGCGACCGCCTCCGCGAGAGTGACCGCTCGCGTGGCGGTTCCTGACGGCGAGGCTCAGGTTTTCGGCAGGATAAATCCGGAGGAAGGATGGGGCGGCTCAATCTTCGATTCGTTGCTGTCTTCCGACTCTTCCGGCTACGCTTATCTTGATTGGCGGGGGGAGTTGCCGCAGGCCGTCCGGTGGAGTCCTGAGAATCCCCAGATTTATAAAGCAGGGCTGGTGGCTGTGACTCCGGAAGGAATGACGGACGGGGCGCAGAAATATTTCGGCGTTAGGGAATTCAAGCGCGATAGGAAAGGATTCCTCCTGAACGGCGGGCGGGTGACGCTCGACGGAGTGGTGTGGAGGACGCATTTCGGGGGAGGCTGGGGGCCAGTCGCGACCCGCGAGGCGGCGGAGAGAGACATCCGATTCATTCGCGCCGCGGGGTTCAACGCGGTCAGGTTCGTCGCGCCTCCGCATCCGGAACTGCTAAGCATGTGCGATAGAGCGGGGCTGCTCGTTTTTGAGGAGCTTCCTTTCAGCGGAAAGTTGCGCGGCGGAGATTCAGCATACGCGGAGCTTGAGGCCGCGCTTGACGAGATGGTCGCCCGCGACGAGAGCCATCCTTCCGTCGTCGCGTGGGGATTGGGTAGCGGCATAGAGGTCGGCGACCCGGCCACCGCAGCCGCTGTCGAGCGGCTTGCCGCAAGGCTCAAGAAGGCGGACCCCGGCAGGCTTGTCTATGCTGGGACGAGGGGCGTTTCCCTGTGGAAGGCCCCAAAGGAAATAGACTTTTTCGCTTTCGAGGAATACGCGGGCTGGACGGGCCGCTCGACGGCGTCGCTGAAGCGCGCGCTGTCGTCCAAGAAAATTTCGGCGTCCGAAAGGCCGCTCGTCCTCTTGGCATACGGCGCTGGCGCGGACGCGCGCGCGGGAGCCGCCGGACTGAAAGGCTCCCAGCTTCATCAGTATTTTGCTATCGCGGCGGCGCGCGACGCCATGACGGCGGCCTCGAACGTCGGAGGCGGTTTCATTGATTCTCTGGCTGATTACGAAGGGCCGGCCCTCGGCGGCCCGCGCGTTGAAAGGCATATCGTGGACACCGGCCTGCTCGACGAGGACCGCAAGCCTAAGATTGTCTATCAGCAACTATCCGGCGCGGGGCGGCCCGAAGACGTCGCTTGGCGGTGGTCGAGACTCCGATTCAGGCTCCCCGGCGCGGAACTCGCTCTGCTGGCCGTCGCGGCGCTTGCGGGATTTTCCATCTGGAGCGGCTTCGGCAGAGTGTGGCAGGCGCTCATTGAGCCGGAGGAACTGCGCCCGTTCGACGGGGACTCGCGGGACGACGCGAAGAGCTTCCTGCTGTTCGGGCTTCCGATGCTCATTGCGGGAGCCGCAGCAATGTCTTTCGCCGCGTCCGCCGCGCTAGATCTGCGCCCGCTGAACCCGGCGACAACTTCTCCTGCTGTCATCTCGGCGGCCAAGCTGTGGATCGAGCATTTCCCGGTCAGGCTCGCTGTCATGTTCGTCGCGCAAATCTTCTTCGCGGCGGCCGCAGGCATGACATCCGCGGCGATTCTAGGCGTGGAGCCTTTAAAAATCTTTGAGCTTTCGGCGCGCTGCTCGGCTCTCAGGATGCTTTTCGTCTTCGCGCCTTTTATTCCAATTCCCCTCTGGGGCTTCGCGGTTTTGATTGCGGGTTGGGAAGTATTCGTTCTTACGGGCGCGGTATCGCGAACATTGTGGGAACCAGTCGAAAGAGCCGCAGTCGCGGTTGCAGCCGGATTTGCCGCCGCCGCCGCAATAGCGGTCTCGATAGCTGGTTTTATATTAAATGTGATTCTCTGAGAGCGTCTTTATTCGGCGGATGCCGGGGAATCCGAGCAAAAAATATTGAATTGCGATTTTTCGGGAGGAACAATCCTTATGAAAACAGTCGATAAGCCTTGGGGAAGAGAAGTTTGGATCGCGTATGACAACGGGAAATACGCGGCGAAATTCCTTGAGATAAACGCCGGCCACAGGCTCAGCTATCAGTACCACAAGGTCAAGCATGAAACGCTCTATCTGATGGAAGGCAAAGTAAAATTCACGCTCGAAAACGCGGCGGGCGAAATCGAGGAGCATGTAATCGGGCCGGGCGAATACAGGGTGGTTGAGCCGGGAAGAAAACACAGAATGGAAGCCGTTGAGGACAGCCGGTTCTTCGAAGTTTCCACCCCCGAACTCGACGATGTCGTGCGCGTCGAAGACGACTACAAGCGGTAAACGGCGCGTCCGTTATGAGTCTGGGCGCGCAGGCGTTTCAGCGGGAAAGTTTCGATATAGAGTCCAATGCGAGACGTTCGGCGGTTGCGGCTTTTCTCCCCTTGTAAGGGCCGAGGCCGGAGAAGACCGCGTGGTCGGCTTTGAACACCTCTGCCGCAAGCTTGCAGACATCTGCCGGTTTGACTTCCAATATCTTTTCCAGAATTTCCTCGTCGGCCACATTTCTTCCATAGAAGATTTCCGATTGCGCCAGCTTGCTCATTCTGCCGCCGACGCTTTCCATGCTCATCGTGATGGAAACCTTGAGTTGCGATTTTACGCGGTCAAGCTCTTGTGTTGAAACCTCGCCGGAGGCCACTTTGTTCAGTTCCGATATGGTCACGTCGAGCACTTCGGCAAGGTTGTCAGGCCTTGTCGAGGCGGACACGTAGAAAAAACCGGTGTCGCTGAAACTGGAGTTGCTCGTCATGATGTCGTAAACGAGGCCCCGAAGTTCCCGCACCTCGTAGAACAGTCTGCTGCTCATCCCGCCGCTGAGTATCATGTCGAGAAGCATGTATTTGTAGCGGTCCGGGCTTTTGTAAGGCGCGCCGGGAAATCCGAGGCAGAAGTGCGTCTGCTGGATATCCTTGCGCCTGATAATCGCCTTAGTGGCAAAGTCGGGTTTGGATTTAGGGGACACCAGCGCTTTGCATGGCGGAAGGGAGCACGGCTCTATGGCCTTGGCGACCAGAGCCGGGATGTCCAGCCCGCCGAGATTCCCCGCCGCAGACACCACGAGGTGCGCGGGCCGGTAAAACTTTTCATATAGCTCGAACAGCTTGTCGCGCGTCATCCCGGCGATGTCCGATTCGTATCCGAGGATGCTGTGGCCTAGCCCCTCAAGCCCATAAATGTCCTGAATAAAATTGTCCGTGACGATTTCTTCCGGAGTGTCGTCGTGGCCTTTAATCTCTTCAAGCACGACTTCCCGCTCCCGGTCGAACTCATCCGCCGGGAACACCGAGCGGCGGAACATGTCGGCCATGATGTTTATCACGAGAGGGATATGTTCGGGTAGCGCGCGGGCGTATAGGCGGGTGCGCTCCTCGGAGGCCGAAGCGCCTATGGAGCCGCCCACGTCCTCGACCGCCATCGCAAGCTCTCTCGGCCCCATGCTGCGCGTGCCTTTGAACAGCATGTGCTCAATGAAGTGCGCCGCTCCGTAGTCGCCCTCCGGCTCGAATCTGGAGCCGAACGCCACCCAGAATCCCACCGACGCGGTGTGCATCGATGGCATACGCTCGACGAGCGTCACCGCTCCGCCGTCAATTATTGTTTTTTCTATTTCATTGTTCATTCCGCCAATTATAGCGGCGCGCGGCGGATTATGCCACTTCGCGACCCGCGCATATACCAGCGTGTTTACCAATGCCATGTCTTATTATATAATGAAACAACCATGGTTGCAGAATCGAACTTGTTGGAAACAATAATGAAAAACAGGATTGAAATCACATCAATTCTAGAGGGGAATAGAATAGCCGTAAAAAAAACATCTTCGCGCAAATTGCGAGGAGAGATAGGACAGTTTATTACGCCGCCGCCCATTGCTTTTTTCATGGCGTCGCTTTTTGAGAGGCCACATAAGCATGTGCGAATTCTTGACGCTGGAGCAGGCACGGGCGTTCTTTTTACCTCGCTTGTCCACAGGTTATGTTCAAGGCATGATAGCCCCGCTACAATTGAAGTGGTCGCTTACGAGAGCGATACAGCGCTTCTTCCACATCTGGAAGAAATGATGAAGATATGCGGGAGACTTTGCAAGGAAGCGGATATTCTCTTTAAAGGAGAAGCAATCAGCAAAGATTTCATCGTTGAGGCTGCGGAAGAAATCGAAGGTGGACTATTCGGAGGAAACGGCAAGAGATTTACGCACGCAATTCTGAATCCTCCTTATAAAAAGATTAATGGCGACACACTTGCGCGAAAGACGCTTAGCTCGGTTGGAATTGAGACGTCTAATCTTTATTCCGCATTTGTTTGGTTAAGCGTCAGACTCTTGGAACCCAGCGGTGAAATTGTGGCTATAACGCCGCGAAGTTTTTGTAACGGACCATATTTTTATCGTTATAGGAAATCTCTGCTTGATCTTATAAGCTTGAGACACGTCCATCTTTTCGAATCTAGGAAAGATGCGTTTGCCGACGATGAGGTGTTACAGGAAAATGTCATTTTTTATGGCGTTCGCGGCGAACCATCTCCTGAAAAATTGAAATTGACAATATCGAAAGGGCGGGACATAGATAAGGCGATATTTAGAGAAATGTTGTTTGAAAGCGTCATTTTGCCGGGAGATGGCGATTCCTTTATCCATTTGTTCGAAGATGATGAAGCAAAGAGCGTTATGGATCGGATGTCGTTTTTTGATGTTTCTCTTGAAGATTTGGGGCTGCAAGTTTCAACTGGTCGTGTTGTAGATTTTAGAGCAAGAGAATTCATTCGCAAGGTTCCAGACAGGGGAACTGTTCCGCTGATTTTTCCATGTCATTTTTACAATGGATTTGTGAGATGGCCGGCGCTAAACGGGAAAAAACACAATGCGATTTATTTATCTGAAAAAACAAAAAGTCTTATGGTCAAACAGGGATATTATGTTCTTGCAAAGCGATTCTCGGCTAAAGAGGAGCGCCGAAGGATAGTTGCGGCAGTATATGATCCGAACAGGATTGAGGCGCGTTTCATAGGATTTGAGAATCATCTTAATTACTTTCATGAGAACGGTGAAGGATTGTCTGCGAATCTCGCAAAAGGATTAGCAGTTTTCTTAAATTCAACTTTATTAGACCGTTACTTCAGATTGTTTAGCGGACATACACAAGTGAACGCCTCGGATTTGCGCAAAATTCGCTATCCTTCAAGAATACAGCTTGAAAATTTGGGGCGAATGATTGATGATTTTTTGCCGGATCAGGGAATGATTGACGCTATTGTGGAAAAGGAATGTGGGATATATGGCCGCGAGGAAAGCGTTGTCTAAAATTGAACAAAGAATAAACGAAGCTATTCAGGTTCTCAAAGAGCTTGGATTTCCTCGGCGACAATTGAATGAGCGTTCCGCATTGACTTTGCTGTCCTTGTTGGAAATGAAACCTGATGATTCTTGGTCTAAAGCTAAAAATCCATTGATGGGCATTACACCGATGATGGTTTTTTTCAATGAGCACTATGGCAAGACATACGCTCCAAACACACGAGAAACGGTTCGCAGACAGACTATTCACCAATTCGTGCAAGCGGCGCTGGTTGTTCCAAATCCGGACAATCCGGCGAGACCGACAAATAGCCCGAAAGCAGTATATCAAATAGAACCTTCCGCATTAAAACTTCTCCGCGAGTTCGGAAAGAAAACATGGAAAAAGCGGCTGAAGGGATATCTTGAAGTCGTTGACTCCTTGAAGAGTCTTTATGCAAATGAAAGGGAAATGCGCAGAATTCCGGCAATGATTGGCAACGAAAAATCAATTTATCTTTCACCCGGCGGGCAAAATGTGCTGATTAAGAGAATTCTTGATGATTTCTGCTCGCTTTTCACGCCCGGCGGTCGGATCGTTTATGTGGGCGATGCGCAGAAGAAATGGGCGTTTTTTGATTCAGAGTCTCTCCTCAATCTCGGCGTGGATGTGGAAGAACACGGAAAGATGCCTGATGTAGTTGTGCATTTCACGAAGAAGAACTGGTTGGTGTTGATAGAGGCGGTGACTAGTCATGGCCCAGTTGACCCTACAAGGCACAAGGAACTTAAGGAACTATTTGTCGCCTCAAAGATCGGCATAGTTTATGTAACAGCGTTTATGAACCGTAGAACCATGATGAAGTATTTAAATGACATATCATGGGAAACAGAAGTATGGATCGCCGAATCGCCAACCCATTTAATCCACTTCAACGGAGAACGGTTTCTAGGGCCTTACGAGTGACAACAGCAGGTTTTATTCAAACAGTTTTCAATGCGCGGGATGGAATAAAACCCGCCCCGGCGACAACTTACGATTATATGGCGGTTGAAAAACATTAAGGGAGATGACGAAACAGATGAAAAAAAGAGCGGCTTTGGCGGTGGCGATAGCCGCCGCCGCGATATTCGCGGCGGGGTGCGGCAAAGGTTACATGACTCCTTACCACATTCAATACGGGGATGTCGAAGGCTACATTTACGCGGACAGTTACAACAGCGGACTTGCCGCAAGACCCGCGCTCCGAGCGGCGGGAAGGGCTGTGCCGGACGGGCAAGTCCCGGTCGCAGGAGCTCAAGTGTCCCTGACTGCAAAGGATTTCACTCCCGCTCAGGCTCCTCTTCCCGTTCAAACGGACGGAGACGGCAAATTCGTATTCTCTGACGTCGAGACAGGCGCATATACGCTAAAGGCAGTTAAAGACGGCATGGCGGACATCGAATTCGATGTGACGGTCGTCGCAAACACTACAAATGTGGTGAATGACGCTGCGGGAGACGATCAGATGTCCATGACTCCGACGGACAAAGGCACGCTGACCGTCACCGCCGTCGCCGATTGCCAAGTCTCCATCCCGGTGGAGGGAGACATTTATGTCGGAGGGTTGCTAACCACCTACAAGACTCCGGTTGCGGTGATAAACGACATCGCGCCCGGACTTCGAGAGATTCTTGTGAGGGCGGACGGATATCAGGTTCCAGCGGCTAAAAATGTGACCATAACTTCAGGCGGGCAGCAGAGCGTGGATTTCACCCTTGTGCCTTCGGGCGGCAACATGAAGCCGTTGGCGACAATTAGTTCGCCCGCCGACGGAGCAGAGGTTTATCTAGGTAATATTGTGACTTTCACCGGCGTCGGCGCCGATTGCGAGGAAGGCAACCTTGCCGGAGCTTCCCTCGTATGGACGTCAGACTTGGACGGTCCAATCGGAACCGGAAATCTGCTCACAAGCAACACTCTGTCGGAAGGAACTCATGTTATAACCCTTGAAGTATCAGACGAGGAAGGTTTAACCGACACGGACACGATAACGCTTGTGGTGAACCCCGCTCAGACTTCTGCGCCCGTCGCGACAATCGTCTCTCCTGTGAACGGATATGCTTTCGCTACCGGAGCCGTTGTCACCTTTATCGGCACGGGACTTGACGCTCAGGACGGCGTCTTGACAGGAGCTTCCCTGCGTTGGCATTCCAGCGAGGACGGCGATCTCGGCACAGGAACATATCTGACAAAAACAAACTTATCCGAGAACGAGCACGTAATCACCCTGACGGTTACCGACTCGGATGATGAGGTCGGCACGGCGACGGTCACTATATCAGTCGGCGAAACGGGGGCGGAAAACCAGCCGCCCGTGGTCGCCATTGCGTCGCCTGTTAGCGGCTCCAGCGTCGCAAGCGGCACGTTGTTGTTTTTTGCTGGCGGAGCAGTCGACCCTGAGGACGGAGCGATAACGGGAGCCGGCCTTGTCTGGACTTCCGACGTCGACGGTCCTATAGGCACGGGCGCATATTTTACAAAAAACAACCTGACTCCCGGACCGCACACGATAACTCTTTCAGTCGAAGACAGCCAAGGCGAGGAAGGCTCGGATTCGGTCACTATCGAGATAACGGAATAATTGCGGCATCCGTTTTTAAGGCCGTTAATAAGATTGTCGTCAGATTTTCGCCGACCCTGTTATGAAATCCAAGAACCGGGATTTTATCTCTTTGTTCAGAAGTATCTGTTTTGAAACCGGGAGGGCGAGGAAAGCGCCCGCCAGCGATTTCATGAACTGCAAGGGCGGCCCTTCCACTTCGTCGAAGATAAGGTGATGCATCTTTCCTCTCTCGACCGCCATGTTGAATATCCGTTCCAGAGTTGATTCCGGCGTAAGCGTCCGTTTATCCCTCTTTTTCAGCTCAATGGCTTCCGCCGAGCAAGCGCGGTGGCAGACTCCGCATCCGAGGCACACCGATTCGTCTACAACCGCCAGACGTTTTCTCTTTTTGCCGTCAGGCGAAGATGCCGCGTCCGCCGGGCGCTCGATCATTGTTATTGCTTTTACCGGGCATATCTTTTCGCACTTGCCGCAGCCTGTGCATTGCGGGGCAGAGATTGCAGCGATGTATGCGCTCGTATGCACCGCGTATTTGAGTCCGTGCTCATTGATCGCCACCATCATCCCGCAGCAGCATCCGCAGCAGTTGCAGATGAAAGTCACGCCGCGCTTAACGTTGTCCGCAACCTGAACTAGCCCGTTGCCGCGCGCGACTTCAAGCAAATCTTTCATCTCTTCCTTTGAAACATCCCTCGCAAGCCCGTTCCCCACAAGATAGTCCGACCCGTTGTCCAGCGCGAAACATATTTCCATAGGCTTCTCGCAGGGTTTTCCGATCAGCTTCTGTTTGTGGCGGCAGTAGCAGAGCGCCACCGAGCGCCTGCGTGAGTTCTCTATGTAATCCGACACGCTGTCGATGTCTAGTATCGAGCTTAACGCTTCTGGTTTCAGAGCGGTCTCGTGAACCACGGCCCTGCCGATCTGCGTCGACTCCTGAAAAACTTCCTTGATGAACTTCCCGGACTTTTCGTGCAGAAAATGGCTCATCAGTTCCGCAAGCCGCTTCTGGTCGAAATCGTCCCTCTCCCGCATCAGGGAAAACTCGAAGAATCCCACGATGGGAGGATTGAGAATGTAGTAAGTCCTGTCGTTTTTCGGGTTGTTGTAATCGACGACGAGTCCGCGTCCGGCCATCTCGCCGAGCATTCCGCGCAGACGCTCTTTCTCCACTCCCGTGCGTTCCGAAAGCTTTTCAAGCGGCGTCGGTTTCAGCGGCATCAGCGACGCCACCCTCGCGTGCTCCTCGCTGTAAAGAGTTTCCAATATCTCAAAAAACTCCGGCGTCTCAGGCGCCCCTACTGGGTTCCTGTTCAGCCTGTCCATCAGATTCTTGTATACGACTTTCACTTTTCTATCGCCGTTCATCAGCCGCACGCTCCGCGCTCCGGTTTTCCGGATAAGATAAAGCGCCCGGACGGAAATGGCAAGAAAACAGAAAAAACGATATTCAAATCCTAAATAGAGTTGGAGAGCGTGATATAATACGCCGAAATAAAAAGGAAAGGTTTATCAATGCGCACATGAGTCAGAGACGGAGCGACATAGATTGGCTGAGAGTGATAGCGGTTGCCATGCTTGTGCCGTTTCACACTGGCATGATTTTCTGTCTTTGGGGATTTCATCTGAAAAACGACGAACTGAGCGTGGCAGTGACGGTTCAGAACGCGTTTATCAACTTGTGGCACATGCCGCTTTTTTTTTCCTCTCAGGGGCGGGGACATGGATGGCGCTTAAGATCAGGGGATTCAGCGAATACGCTCGCGAGCGCGCGACGCGCCTAATGGTCCCGTTCATTTTCGGCTTGGCGGCGATATGCCCTCCGCAGTTGTATTTCGAGAGGTTGCAAAAGGGCGAATTCTCCGGCTCGTTCATCAAATTTTATCCGCATTTTTTCAACGGCCCGTACCCGGATGGCAATTTGTCTTGGCAGCATCTTTGGTTCTTGCTCTATTTGTTCTTGATGTCGATGATTGCGATTCCGATATTGCGCTATCTGCGTTCCGAACGAGGGCAGGCCGTCAGAGACAAACTTGCGTCACTCGCTTCGCGTCGCGCGGCGATAATCGCGCTTCCGCTTCCGTTTCTAGTCATTCAATGCGTCGCCGGAGAAGGCTGGCCGAACGGAGACCAGAATCTCATCGGCGACATGGACAACTTCGCGCAGCATTTCTTCGTGTTTCTTTATGGTTGTATGCTGTGTTCATCGGACAAATTCTGGCGCGGCACGGAGAAAAATAGACTATTCTTCGGAATCGCCGGAATAGCCTGTTTCGCGGCGACTCAGGCAATAGAATACAGCGACGCAATAAACGTCGTGCGCGAGAATCCGGCGGCGGGCATAGGATGGCTGATTCTCAGAGCGGTTGGAACTTGGGGCCTGTTGCTGTCCATTCTCGGATATGGGAAGAGATATCTGAACTTCACGAACAAGTTTCTCAAATACGCTTCGGAAGCGGCTCTGCCGTTTTACATCATTCACCAGACGGTCATTATTTTTATCGGATACTTCGTGGTTCAAACAGGTTGGAGCGTGGCGGTGAAGTATTTGATTGTTGTTGTCGCGTCTTTCGGCGGCACGGCGCTTGCGTATGAAACGCTTGTCAGAAGATGGGCCGCGACACGTTTTCTATTCGGGATGAGGACTAAGAAGCGCCGCCGGGCATGATGGGCTATGGCGCTTGTTTTTTTGAGGCGCGAGCATTATTAGACGGCAAATGATAAAATGAAATAGCATGTAATGGTCACCGAGGCGACACTGTGGGAAAGCCCGCTAATAAAGAAGGGAATGTTTAAAATGAAAAGAATAACAGCCTTTTGTTTGGCAGTTTTTGTTGCATTGGTTTTTGCCGCGACGAACGCGGACGCCGCGCGCCCGGAGAGGGAAAAGCCCCAGCAGATTTCGGAGTTCGGCGACGAGGTGTGCGGGATAATGAAGACTAACCCTGCGGGAATGTTAGACCTAGTGCCGTTGCGGTTTGTTATGCGGGTCGCTTTGGCTGGAGAGCTTGGGGGCGAGGATTCGCTAGCCGAATTCTTGGCGGAAAACTCAATGAGCATATCAGAGCTTATCGAACTTTCCTTGAAAGAAGCGGATATGACGGACGAAAACGGCAACTACCGCGAGGGCATGGGAGCGGAATATTTCGGAGAAAAACCTGTCGCCGAATGCAGGCATTTCGACGCTAAAAGGTTAGACTGCGAAGACCTTTATGAGAAGCTGGAAGTCGAAGGGCTTATGAACGGAACGGTTCCGGCGACTACGAAAGTGCTGGCGGCTTCAGGTCGAGAGTTCGACATTCAAGGATGCTCGACTCTCCGCATGATAACAAGCGACGAGAACCTGCTCCTAACCATGTTCATGTTCGACAACTATTGGACTCTTGTCGGGATGTTGGCGCTGACAGAGGACGAAAACAAATAAGATGTCGGCAGGGAGGCTGATTCTAGGCCTCCGTGTTAAGATTTTCCGACAAGTATCCCCCCTGCCACTATTAGGATCGCGCCTGCCAGCAGGTTGAACACGTTAACCTCGGAGTATTCCCTAAAAACAACAAAGCCCAGCGCCACTACCACAAGCGCGCTCATGTTCACAAGCGGGACGATTTTTGATATTGGCATGTTAAAGACCGCGAGACCGGCGCCTATCATTACGAAACCTGCTCCGAAGAACAAACCATGTCCAATGGCAAACGCCGCAGCTTTGTATGAAAAGGGGCTGTTTTTCAGAACAAAAAATGAAACGACGCCTGCCGCGATAATGCCTGACGCAAACGAAATCAGATAGTAAGACTGCGCGATGCCGATTTTGTTTCCTGCCTTCTGAAAAATGGAGCCGATTCCAAACAGCATGGCAGGAAGCAATCCGCCGATAATGACTCCTTTAACTCCGTCCATAAGGCGACCCCGTTCGTTTCAACCCTGATTCGTCGATAGAACCGACGAATCAGAGGCGATTTTCATAGCAGCAACGAAGCATTTCATCCGCTCTGAACAATTGCTCCCGAATCCTAATGATGAATTCGGGTTCAATCCGATTCAGAAGTATTCTATCTGGCCGCAATCAATATGCAATGTCGGAGATGTTTGAGCGCGGCAGCGAATTTGAGACGGATAGAGAATAATGCCTGTAAGTATTTGCTTTCACGCTTTTTCGAGGTCGCGCCCGAAGACTGCGAACCAAAGAGCGCCGATTATGCCGAAAGCGAACGCCGCAAACAGGTTGACGGCGGGAGAAACTATCCACAGGAACGCGCCGCCGAACGCTGCGAGCGACACCACCATATCCCGCGCAAGATAATAGAATCCGAACATTGCGGCCTTGCAGTCCTCAGGGGCCAGTTCCATGATAAGCGCTTTGCGAGTCGGTTCGCCGAATTCCTTGAGTCCGCGCACGATGAAGGCTGCCACGAGCCACCAGAATGATCTGCTGAAATACAAAACGAGCGGGAATACAGAGAAAAATAGGAATGTCGCGACGACAAAAGGTTTCTTGCCGCCTTTGTCCGCGAGAGCCGCGACTGGGATGTAAATGATAATGGCCGTCGCCATTTCGATCGTTGTGAGCGCGCCGAACTGTATCGCGCTGACCGGATGCTCGATGGTTTTCATGCACCACACGACGACGAAAGCGTAAGGAATCTGCTCGCAGAAGCGGACAAGGATGTCTGACACGAGGAGCAGGCGGAGCTGCGGGGTCATCCGCGCTAGCATAGATTTGCGCGGAGCTGCGACGTGGCTCTTTTTCTTCGGCGAGTCCGGCACAATGAGAATCTGTTGTAGGATCATCGCGGCGAACGCCATCGCGATAGCGCCGATGAAAGCGTAGCGGATGCCGTCGCGCTCTCCCCAAGCGGCGATGAAAGCGCCGCCGATGAGAGGTCCGAGCGCCATCGGGATGCGGCGCACTAGCGAGTGCATGCTGACGCCCATCGTTCGCTTGTTTTTCGGCAGCGCGCGATTAATGAGGCTCATGGTGGCGGGCAGAGATATCGCGCTCCAAGAGATGAAGAACAGCGCTCCTACTATGACCGCGCGCCAGTCCGGGACAGCCACGACAATCGCGAAGCCGAATATCGCGATTAGATTGAAGAAGATGAGCGCGCGCTTAACCCCGAGCCGATCCGAAAGGAATCCGCCGGGATATGCGTACAGGGCGGACAGCAGATTGTCGAGGCCGTTCAGCAGGCCGATCGAGATTGCGCCACCCCCGATGGCCATCAGATAGATTGGAAGAAAGCGTTCAGCCATGCGCTCTCCCATGTCGCAGAGGATGACCATCGCTAGCATGCCTACCATGCTGCGCTTGAGGCCGAGGAAAAGCGCGGCGCGTTTGAGAGATGAATTGTTGCCGGGACTGCTTCCTTTTTCCATGCTTTTAACTCGTGTTCGGAGCTTCAGGCAGTAAAGTATTATATAACTAAAGTGTCTCTCAATGAATAGGATCGGATATTTCTCTGTCAATAATGTTTCAGACTGTATTCGAGAATAGCGCCGGCAAACCCAAGAGAAGCATGCCTGTATTGTCCCTCCTCAGTCGTAAAAAATAGCTTTCAGTCTTGGAACACTGGCGCGGGAAGGATGTCTAAAATGTGGGTTCGAGGGACTAAGCGGGCGGAATGATTGTGGCGCGTGGGAAATCGTATTATAATTCCGGGCCGGAAGATTACGGGAAGGCGGCAGCCGACCGGGTCCGAGCCGCGCGCGGGCGCGCACAAACATTGCGGAGGAGCAAAGTAGATGATACCGAAAGGACTGTATTTCACAAGGGGCGTCGGACGCCACAAACTTAAGCTGGCGAGCTTTGAGCTTGCTCTCCGCAAGGCGGGCATTGAGAAGTTCAATCTGGTTACGGTTTCTTCGATATTTCCGCCGCATTGCGTAATTCTTAAGCGAGAGATGGTCGTGGAAAAACCCGGCGATGGCGTGAAATATGTTCTTAGTCCCGGACAGATTGTTTATACGGTCATTGCGAGAAATGAAACGAACGAGCATGGAAGGCTGATATCCGCAGGGGTCGGGCTTGCCCAACCTATCGATTCCGATATGTACGGATATTTGAGCGAAGTTCATGAGTTCGGGATGACAGCGGACAAGACGTCGGAGCTTGCCGAGGACCTTGCCGCCGAGATGCTGGCTTCGACTCTTGGGTTGGCTTTCGACCCGGACAAATCTTGGAACGAGCGAAAAGAGGAGTGGGCGATAGCAGGAAAGATATATCGCCCGCGTTCCATCGTACAAGCCGCGAAAGGCGAGCAGAAGATGTGGACAAGCGTTGTCGCCGCCGCGATTTTTGTTCCCTGAAGATTATTTGAGTTCGTTTTTTTGACAGGAGGCTTTTATGAAAGTCGTCGCGATAAACGGCAGTCCCAGAAAAAAGGGAAACACGCATAATTCATTGCGCAGAATTTTGGGCAGTCTTGAGAAGAACGGAATAGAGACGGAATTTATTCAATTGGGAGGAGTCGCCGCGGGCGGATGTACAGCCTGTTACAAGTGTTTCGACGCAAAGGACGGAGCATGCCACGGGCGCAAGGACGACATTAATTCGATGATAACGGCCATTATGAGCGCGGACGCGGTATTGCTAGGCTCTCCGGTATATTTCGGGTCGGTCACCGCCGAGATGAAAGCGTTGATAGACCGCGCAGGGCTAGTGAGCCGGGCGAACGGGCATTTGCTGTCTAGGAAGGTCGGTGCGGCGGTGGTCTCCGTAAGGCGACAGGGCGGGCTTGCCACTTTCAACCAGATAAATCAGTTTTTCCTCATAAACAACATGGTAGTGCCCGGAGCCGGCTACTGGAATATTGCGATGGGCAGAGAGCCGGGAGACGCGCTCAACGACGAGGAGGGCATGAAAACGATGGACGAGCTTGCCGACAACATCGTTTGGCTCCTCGACAGGCTGGCCGGATGAGGGTTTCTTTTTGTTTCGCAAGCATTCTTCAGCAAGATGGCAATGTATAATGGCGTAAGTTGGATATTAATATGAACATGAATCTTTATGGAGGCGTATGATGAGTTTGCGCAACAAAAAAATGGCGGCGGCGATGATAGCGCTTCTCGCGGCTCTGTGGACTCCCGCGTTCGCGCAGGACGCAACAGTCGAAACGGATGTCATTATCACGAAAATTGAAGTTGCGGGAGCGTTCGAAGTCGACGAGGACGAAATCCTCGCGGTGGTCGAGTCGGCTGTCGGCTCAAAGTTGTCCACTGAAACTCTTCAGGACGACCTCCAGAGAATATTTGACCTCGGCTACTTTTCAGAGGACGTGAAGGCCAGTCTGGCTGAATTTCAGGGCGGCGCGCGCGTCACTTTCAGGGTGACGGAGAACCCTGTCATAAATGCCGTCATATTCGAGGGCGCGAGCGTTTACACCGAAGCGCAACTCGGCGAACTGATGCGCGCAAAACGCAACACCATTCTCAACAGCAACAACCTCAGGACGGATGTCGAAGCGATTGAAAACAAATATATAAGCGACGGGTACATTGCCGCCAGAGTGATAGACGCAAGGATAGACGCCGCCAAAAATCTGAACATCGTCATCTCGGAAGGCGTGATTCAAGCGATTAAAGTTGCGTATGTTGTTGTCGCAAGCGATGAACTGAATACGGAAGAGCCTTCGGTTTCCGACACCGGCAAAACGAAGGATTACGTGATAACTCGCGAGATGAAAATTAAGCCCGGAGACATCTATAACAAGAACAATCTTGGCCGCGACCTGCAGAAGATTTACAACTTGGGTTTTTTCGACGATGTCCACACGCGGGTGGATCCCGGCGACAAGCCCGGTCATATAATCCTTGTGGTAGAGGTCGAGGAGGGCAAAACCGGCTCGGCGGGTTTCGGCGCGGGGTATAGCTCGAACACAGGCCTTACAGGGTTCCTGACATATTCGGAGAGGAACCTGAAAGGGAAGGCGCGCCGGGTAGACGCGAAGACGGAGTTCGGCGGAAAGAGGGACAACTTCGAGTTGGGTTATTTCGAGCCGTGGCTGGACAAGAAGCAGACCAGCGGCGAAGTGAATGTTTACAGCACATACAGGGAGAATCTCCGGTATGGCCTATCAGGGCTTATTACCGAGGATTACGAGGAAATCCGCAGGGGTTTCAACATGACCTTCGGGCGCCCGATATCGAACTATACGCGCGTGTTCGTAGGCTATAAAATCGAGAATGTGACCGTCACGCCTGAGGAACTGTATTCGTATCTTGACGGCTCGTCGCGCAGCGTTACCGGAACGATCAGAACGGACACCCGCGATTATATTTTCAATCCCACTACAGGCCGGTACGACAGCGCGTCGCTTGAGCTGAACGGCGGGCTGCTCGGCGGGGACTACGACTACGAAAAGCTGACGCTGGAGGGCAGGCGGTACTATCCGATTCGGAAGAACCACACGCTTTGCGGTAGGATTATGATAGGACTGGGACAGGGAGACATTCCCAGATTCGACTATTTCGACCTTGGCGGCGTCAACACATTGCGCGGCTATGACGAATACCAGTTCGGCGGGACAAAACTGGTGCTCTACAACCTTGAATACAGGGTAAGTCTTTCCGGAAACCTGAGCGCGGCTCTGTTCGCCGACGCAGGCAACGCTTGGATGAGCGCGTCGGACATGAAGTTTCTGCCCGGCAAAGACATGTATCGCTCATACGGGGTAGGTCTAAGATTGAAGATACCCGCTTTCGGAATCGGCCCGGTTAGGCTCGACTACGCCGTCACGGTCGAGGATAAAGATTCCAAACTCCATTTCGGATTCGGACACATGTTCTAATCCTCCGACGAGGAGACGCGGCGCTCACATGAGATTATGGTTGACAATAAGCATTTTGTCGCTCGCCGTTGCGGTCATTTTCAACGCTTCGGCCTTAGCGAACGCGCCCGGCGGGACGGTTTCTTCAACTTCGGTGCGAATCGAGCTCGCCTCTTCCGTTCCTGAGCCTATACTGGCAAGAATCAAGAGCGCGGCGGAAACGGTGGCATCCCGCGCGCTCGAAGGAAAAACCATTCAAGAAGCCGAAGCGGTAAAGGCTTCTCTTGCTCAGGCGATGGAGATGATTTTCAACGAGACTCTGAGCGGCTTCAGCGTCGAGACGCTGGAAATCGACATTGCCGAGAATGCCGTAGTGAAGATGAGGCTGTTGCCTTCTCAACCGGCGATAAAAAGGGTCAAGTTCGAGATTCGCCGCCCTGCGGGACTAGCTCCGTATTGGAACGATTTCTTCGAAAACAGGTTGGATATGGCTCGCGGAGAAATCCTTTCTCTGATTTCGGGCGTGCCCGTTAGCTCGGCGAGATGGTCCACGGAGATCGTTTCTTCCATAGTGTCGGACTGGCTTAAGGACAAAAACAGATTCCCCGGGTTTATTCTTACCCCCAACGCGACCATCGGGGAGCAGACTCTCATCACTCTCGACATCAGAACTTCGTCGGACACAATAAGTTTTGTTTTTGTCAAGCCTCGCTCCACGACAATGCCCTCCCTTCTGCTGGACAGGCTGAAGTTCGATTTGGCCTCTCACTCGGAATTCATAGTGGGGCTGCCTATTGTTTTTGCAGAGAGATACGAGAGGGAAATCGTGGATTATTTCTTTAATTACCTTGCGACGAACAGCCAGACGGACAAGTTCGGTCTGAGATACGATATAAAGCCCACTTTCGGAAAGAACACCGTGATAAGGACGCTGGCGGAATCGGAGAAGTACAGCGCGTTCGCGCGGGCGAAAGTCAGCGTGGACCGAGAACAGCGGAATCCGGACATCGAAGGGCATTTCGGATTTTTCCCGGGGCCGAAAACGGAACTTTTCCTCGAGACGAATTTTCTCCCCGGCCCGCTGGACATACAGATGAACGCGGGCGCGGGACGGAGGTTTGGAAATTTCTATGCCGCCGGCGGCTGGAACTTCGTCGACGATTTCGGAAGGGTATGGCTCGACTGGTTTATCACTGAAGACATCATCATTTCGTACGAGAAGAATGTGTCGGATATCATAGACGAGCGAAACGAGGGAAGCGTCAAGTTCAAGGCGCACGACTATTTTAGTTTCGACGTGGTGACGGATTTCAACACAAAAGTGTGGTTGAGGATAGTGGCGAATCTTTAATGCGGGCGCGACTGAGACGGGATCATCCATCGGGAGGAAATACTGAGATGAATATTTATTTGAGAGCGTTGACTATAATCGCGACGATAGCGGCGATAGCCGGAGCGGGCGCGTTTATATCGACCAAGCGCGCGACGGGAGCCGCCGAAGCTCAATCGTCCGTCGTCATCGCTTTCGTCGATTCAGAAGAAATTCTTGAGGCTTTTCCGCAGGCAGTCAGGGTCAACATGGAACTGAGCGAGCTTAGAAAAAAGAGCGAGGAAAGCCTTAGAGAGCAGATAACGGCTAAGTTCGGAACAGGCGATATCGCCGCTTTGCCCGCGAGTTCGCAGATTGAAGTCCAGCAGATGGTGGAGAAAGCGGACGAGGACTACCAGAAAGAAATGGAGAGGCTGCGGCAGCAGAAGTGGACGCCGGTGGTGGACGCCGTCAACAGCGTTATCCAGCAAGTCGGCGTCGAGTTCAAGGCGCAGGTCGTGCTTGAACGCGAAGTCGTGCTGCATGGCGGCATCGATCTGACGGACGAAGTCATCAAAAAGCTGCCCAAATAGAGAGCTTATGAAGAGGCGGTTGATATGGCTGACGGCCGCCATGTTGTGCGTTGCGGCGGCGCTGTACCTTGCTTTCCGCGAGCCTGCCCGGCATGATGTCTTGATTGGTTGCGCGGACGCGCAGTTGCTCTTTGAGTCAACTCCCGAATATCAATTGTTGAAAGCCGTCAGGATGTCTTTCGAGATGGAAGGCGACCGTCGGAGCGCCGCGACCGGAGCAGCTTTCGGCGCGTCTTTTCCGTCCCGCGTTCTAGGCTCAGAAATCCGGAGTCTTGAAGATGGTTTCGCGGCTAGGGGCCGGAACATAGGCAGCCTGATGTCCGCAAGCGCGCTCGACGCTTTGCGCAGGGACTTCATCTCATATCGCGATATCTATTCAGCCGAAGACGCGCGCGCGCGCGAAGCGACTGCGAGGCGGCTCGAATCGATTCACAGGCAGCTTAACAGGCCGGACCCGGAAGACCCGATGGCGCAAGAGAAGTTCGAGCTTTTCGCGCTCAGACTCAAGTTAAAGACGCTCACGCGAGACCCCTATGTTTTCTCTGAAGACCGGCTGGCGAGGCTGGAGTCGGAAGCGGAGGCGCTGCGCGTCGCAATAGATGAACACGAGAGATCGAGGACTGCGGCGCTTCAACGAGAATATGACAGGATCTCGGGAGCCGAGAGGGAGGAGTTCCTCAGCGGCTCGCGCCGCAGAGAGACGGAACTCAAGGAGCGCGCCGCCCGGATGCTCGAAGAGTCTGAGATAATGTTGTCGATGGTCTCGGACGCGCATAAAACCGATCTGTCGTCCCGAGCTGGGGCGGCGGCTGCGGAACGGAAAAAGATGACGGCTAAATCGCGGTCGGCAGTTGCGATTCCCGCGTCGCCTTCAATCTCAGCGTTCGATTCTCTGGAAAAGGATTTGAGAAAGGAATTTATACGCGGCATGATGCGCCGCGCTCCTGCGGTGGCGGATAAACGCGGGCTGTCCGTCATCCTCATTTCGCGGCATCCGCTCCCTCGCGGCGCGGTCGATGTGACCGGAGATTTTCTGACGGGCGCGGGAAAGATTGAAAGCGAGGAAAAGACAAACGATGAAAATGAGAATAAGTGAAGTCGCGAAGATAGTAGGGGGCGACGTCGAAGGGGACGCCGGGCGAGAGGCCTGCGGGGTAAGCTCGCTGGACGTCGCAGCGGAAGGCAGCGTGGTGTGGCTTGAGCGGCGGCGGGATGTCGAATTGCTGAACGGCAAAGACCCAGCGGCCGTGATATGTCCTCTGGACGTGGAGTTGGAGGGGCGGACGGTCATAAGAGCGAAGAACTCTAAGCTGGCTTTCGCAAAGGCAGTCGAGCTGTTTAACCCATACAGGAAACACGAGCCGGGAATCCATCCTTCCGCGGTGGTTTCGCCCGGCGCGAATGTGCATCCGACAAGCGCGATCGGACCGAACTGCTGCGTCGAGTCGGGAGCCGATGTCGGCGCAGGCTCGGTTCTCAGAGCGAATGTTTTTCTGGGCCTCGGCGCGAGAGTCGGCGAAGGCTGCCTATTGCATCCGAACGTAGTAGTGCTGGACGGATGCGAGCTTGGAAACAACGTGACGCTGCACAGCGGGGTGGTCATAGGGGCGGACGGTTTCGGCTATGTTAGGGACGAGAACGGCAGCCATTATAAAGTTCCGCAGGCGGGCCGCGTGGTAATAGAGGACGATGTGGAAATCGGAGCGAACTCGGCGGTAGACCGCGCGACGCTTGGAGAGACGAGAGTGGGCCGCGGCGCGAAGATTGACAATCTCGTGCAAGTCGGACACAACACGATAATTGGCGCCCGTTGCATTATCTGCGGCTCATCGGGATTGTCAGGAAGCGTCAATGTAGGCGCTGACACCGTAATGGGCGGGCAGGCCGGAGTGTCGGACCACGTCAATATAGGCTCCGGGGCTATCATCGGCGGGAAGGCGGGCGTCATTTCTGATGTGCCTGACGGCAAATTTTATTCCGGATTCCCTGCCCGCCCGCACAGGGAAAACATTAAAATGATCGCGGCCGCCGAGAAACTTCCGGAACTGATAAAAAAAGTGGAAGAGATGTTGCTCGGCGTCGAAAAACGGAACGAAAAGGATTGAACTTTACAATGCAATCTCAGAGGCAGACGACCATAGCGGAGCCGATAGAGTTCGACGGCGTCGGGTTGCACACGGGAGCCGTCTGCTCGCTGAGAATTTTGCCGTCGGGAGCCGGCAAAGGCGTTGTTTTCGCTCATCGTGGCCGGCGAGTCAGAGCTGGCGCGGAATCCGCAGTTCAGGCGGCGCGGAATACTGTCGTCAGCGACGGCGTCATATCGCTCCACACAATCGAGCATGTGATGTCCGCGCTTTATTGCATGGGGATCGACAACGCTGAAATCGAGATGTCCGCCGATGAGCCTCCGGCGCTGGACGGAGGGGCGGAGCCTTACGCCGCCGGAATCCGCCGAGCGGGTTTGAAGGAACTTGACGAGACTAGAGAGTATCTGACGATTGCGAAGAAGACGACTGTCGAGAAAGGGCGGAGCCGGGTGACAGCTGAGCCGTTCGACGGATTCGTCGTCGAATATGAAATGGAATACGAGCATCCGATGATTGGGATCCAGTCGGCAAGATTCGAGGGTGGCGCTGATGAGTACCTGCGCGAGATTGCGCCGGCGCGCACTTTCGGGCTTTCAGAGGAGGTCGAGGCGTTGAGGGCCGCCGGGCTCGCCCTAGGAGGCTCCGAACTTAACGCTGTTGTCGTTTATCCGGACTCATATTCATCGCCTTTGAGGTTCGACAACGAGTTCGCGCGGCACAAGCTGCTTGATCTGACGGGGGACTTAGCGCTTGCGGGACGGCGGCTGAGAGGCATATTCAAGGGCGAACGCAGTGGCCACGCTCTAAACGTCGAGCTTGTAAGGCTCATCTGCTCGACGCAATGACGCTTTTCATCTATTGACATACAAATGCCTCGGTTTATCAGCGGCGCGCTAGGCAGCGAGTTGCTTTGAGCCAAATTGGATTTTCAAACTGATTGATATAGAATCATAAAATCATCCGGGCGGACGCGGAATGACGCCGCATTATGAACAGGGAAACCTTATGAAGAAGAATATCGGAGTCGCCGGAGCGGCTGTTCTGGCGTGTTTTTTCTTAACAGGTTGTTTTTCGCTGACGTATCAGTTGGCGTGGGTGAGGCTGTTCACGCTTGTTTTCGGGAACACGGTGTTCGCGGTGAGCGCGGTGGTTGCGGCTTTCATGGCGGGGCTTGGCGCGGGCGGGTACTGGTTCGGAAGAAGGATACAGCGCGGGGGAGACCCCGTAAGGATATACGGCATTGTCGAGATTATTGTGGGCGTGTACGCCTTGGCTATGCCTGCGCTTACACACCTGATAAAGGCCCTTGCTCAGTATTTTCCTCCGGCTGGGGAGGAATACGGCTACGCGCTGTTTTTTGTCCGCTTTGCGGTGTCGTTGTCTGTTCTGCTGCCGCCGACTTTTCTGATGGGGGCCTCTCTTCCGCTGCTGACCAAATATTACGTTTCCCGCAGCGGCAAGGTGGGAAGCTCAGTGTCGTTTCTGTACGGGCTGAACACAGCCGGGGCGGTGGCGGGAGTTTTTATCGCCACATTTTTAGCCATGCCGTCGTTGGGGATTTTCAAGACGATAGCGGCGGCAGCCTGCGCGAACGTCGGAGTCGGGCTGCTTCTGGTTTATATCTCGCTAAGGACGTCCGCCGAACAAGCCGATGGAAACGGCAAGGACGCCGCGCCGGGAGGGGCAAAGCAGCTGCGGGAGCCGTTGCGGGGCCGCCGGGCTCTCTGTCTTCTGGGCGCGGTGTTTATTGCCGGGTTCACTTCCATGCTGTTTGAAGTAGCGTGGATGAGAGTGGCGGCGCTTCTTATCGGCGGATCAATATATTCATTTTCACTTGCGCTTCTGACGATCCTGATAGGAATAGCGGTCGGCGGATTTGCCGCAGGAAGGCATTACCTGAGACGGCAGTCCGCCAGGCCCGGCGCGCTCGCTTTCTGCCTTTTCGCCTCGGCGGTGTCGGCGGCGGTGGTTCTTCCCGCGCTGCCATTCGTCGCCGGAACTGTTCCGGTTCTGATATCGATTCTGAAAGATTACGACTATCTGATGTTCGCCGGGAGTTTTGCGGTCTGCTGTTTTCTGCTGTTGCTTCCGGCGGTGTTTCTGGGAGCGGCGTTCCCGATAGCGGCTGAGATGAGTTCGGAGAGCGATGCCGCCGCGCCGGGAGCCGTAGGCAAGGTATATATGGCTAACACGGCAGGCGCGATATTAGGCTCGCTGTTGACGGGGTTCTGGCTGATTCCGTCGATCGGGGCAAGGAACACGCTCGCGCTCGGGCTTGCGCTGGGATGCGCTGGCGCGGTCGCGGCGCTTGCGGCGGGGCCGGCCAAGGGAATGTTCAGGCGGGCAGCTTTAGCGGTCATTCCTATCGCTGCATGCGCGGCAATCGCAACCGGCCCGTTCTGGAACGCAGGCGTGATGACGGCGGGCCCTTATATATCCCCGGCGGGCGCGGCAGGCGTTTCCGTCGCCAAATACATAGAAATTGTGAAATCTACGGCGGATGACATTATCTATTACCACGACGGGCTTGCCGCAACCGTTTCCGTCCATCAGCGCGAAGGAAATATGTTTCTGAGAGTGAACGGCAAGACGGACGCGTCCAGCGTGGTTGATCTGCGCACCCAGACGATGCTTTCTTATATCCCGCTTGCGCTCAAGGGCGACGCTAAAGATGTCCTGATAATTGGAGTCGGCAGCGGAAGCACCGCCGGCGCGGCTCTGGAGTTCCCGGTGGAGCGCGTCAGAAGCGTCGAACTCGAACCTTCCGTAATCGAGGCGTCGAAATATTTCAAGGACGTGAACAACTCATATTGGGAGGATCCGAGACATAAGTTCGCTCTGGAAGACGCTCGAAACTTTCTTCTAAGGGAGAAGGTCGGCTATGACGTAATAATATCCCAGCCGTCCAATCCGTGGCTGTCCGGCGCGGCGGGACTGTTTACCCGAGAGTCGTTCGCGGCAATACGCGGCCGGCTTAAACCCGGCGGTCTATCTTGCCAGTGGATTCAGGCTTATGGGCTTTCAGAGGAGTCTCTTCTGATGGTTCTTGCAACATACACGGATGTTTTTCCCAACACGCTCGTGTTCAGGAGCGGGTTGGCGGACATTATTCTCATCGGCTCGGTTGAGCCTATAGACACCGACGCTTTCAGGATAGACGCGCGTTTATCACAGATTCAGTCTCTAAAAAACAGGCTGAATAGCTTCGGCATTCACGACACTCTTTCTTTGCTGTTAACGACGTACGTGATGGGAGCCGAACAACTTGCGGAGATGACCGCAGGTTACGGCCTGATAAACACCGACGACCGCCCGCTCCTTGAATTCGTTGCTCCGATAGACCTCCATAAGACCCCGTACGACGTGATGGGGGAGAGGTATATGGAGAATTACGATGATATTCCGGCAGTTTTCGGCGTCGGAACCGAGAACTTCGGTTCTGCAACGTGGCACTCGATGGGCAATTTCTTCGCTTTTCAACTGAAAGACCCCGCAAGAGCGGAAAAGATGTATCTTAACGCGCTCAAGGCGGATCCCGGCATGGAAGCCGCCATGCTGGCCCTCGCGTCTCTCTATAAAAGCATGAACAAGCCGCTTATGGCTATCAGCTATTACACGCGCGTCCGCAATATTAGTCCCAATGACGCCCAAATCACAACGAACATCATTCGCTTATACGTCCAACAGAACCTGTATGACATCGCTCTTGCCGAAATTGACGCTTTGCTCGAAAAAGCTCCTGATTCGTTGGCGGTTAAAAAACTCAGAGGGGATGTGCTCCATCTGAATGGCGATATGAAGGCGGCGCTCGAGCAATATAGGGCCATCGAGCGCGAAATGCGGGAAGGCGATCCGAGACTGGCTCCTGTCTATATGGCGATAGCTTATGTGGCCGAAGACATGAAAGACGGCAGGCTTGCGACGGAGTATCTGGAAAAAATCGTGCGCGCGACGCCGTCTAACCTCGAAGCGTTGGTGAAACTTGCAAACTGGCTGATGAAGTCGGGCGATTATTCCGCCGCCATCGGGCATCTGGACGCCGCGCTTAAGATTGCTCCAGACTCGCTTGAAGCGCTTCATCTCAGAAAGCGCGCGTTGCGTTTGATGAACGCCCGCCCCTGATTTCCAGCAAGCTTTTTGCCAACTGTAAACGCTCCAAAAACATATAAAAACATAACATGATATTTATTATTTATTGACATTAGTATCGAAAAAATATTTTGTTTGACGCCGCAAACAAAACAGAATATAGCCGCGCCGATTATAAAGCTAAAAAGAATTGGCGCGACCGATGGCGACACGACAAAAACATAGCAATTGTCTGTCGAGCGAGACAGAAATTATTCGTAGTATATTGCGGCGCAAAACGAAATAAAAACATTCAGAGCGGCGGACTTAAAAACCGCTCGGAGATATTCAACAATCACGGCGGCGCCAAGATTCGGACAATGCTCTTCTGCCGGCGGATAACAATAAACGCAGCCGACGCTACGGAATGCGCGGCGAGTTCGTCGCGCTGGATTCTTTTTTCGGTCCGACATGTTTCGGCATGTCGCATCAGGATTGAAGCGAACGCCGAAACATATTAAAGAGATGGCGAAAGACGCATGATTTGCGTCACAACGGCGAAAAAACAGCGCGCGGGAGAGTTGGCTGACTAAATAAGCCTTTAACGAAGCTCAAATTTAACTTCGAGATGGGGCTTTCTTTTTTTTTACCCTGAGTTGCCTAAATTTTCAAAATCATATAGAATAATTGGGATTCGTATATTAAGAGAAATATAAAGAAGGGAGGTGAAGAATTGGAAAGAGGTCTATACACAGCCACGACGGGAATGCTCGTACAAGAAATTAGGCTCGATCACATATCCAACAATCTGGCCAATGTGAACACCCCCGGTTTCAAAGGCAACGTTAGCGCGATTAAATCGTTTCCTCAGATGCTCGTTCACAGGATAAACGACATGTATCTGAAGGTTTCCGGCGTGGAAGGGAACATGGATTTGAGGCCGATGGTAGGGTTGAGCACGATGGGGGCGGTGGTGGACGAGATAGCCACTGATTTCCAGCAGGGAGTTTTGCTGACGACGGAAGACCGTTTCGACCTCGCGCTTGAAGGGCAGGGATTCTTCGTTATTGAAACGCCGTTCGGCGAAAGAATGACTAGGGCGGGGAATTTCACGATCAACGCCAACAAAGAATTAGTCAACAAGCTCGGATATCGCGTTATGGGAGAGAACGGGCCGATAAATCTCGACGGAAAATCTTTTGTGATCGATGATGCCGGAACGGTGTTCGTCGGAGCCAAAGGAGACGAATATCTGGACAAACTGAAGATTGTCGACGTGGACGATTACAAGACGATCAAAAAAGTCGGGCATGACATGTTCATGGTTCCGGAGGAGCACGAACAGCCCCGGATAGCGTCGGAAGCCAGAGTCCATCAGGGAAAACTCGAACAGTCCAACGTGAACTCGATAGAAATGCTTAGAAGCATGATTGAAGTCATGAGGACGTACGAGGCGAACTCGAAAGTTGTAGTAACGAAGGACACGCTGCTAGGCAAGTCGGCAAGCGAAATCGGAAGGATTTAAGAAATAAACGGCGGGAATCCCGTTAGGCCGGAAGCGCGAGGCCGATGGGAACAGCGCCGGGCACGGAGAGAGAAAGGCGAAAGGGATCGCTGGGAGAGAAAAGTAGCCGGACTGCACGCAGGGGCTATGAGGAGCCGCCGACCGACAGACGCGGCCCGCTCCACAGCAAGGAAAAGAGCCGGACAGGCGCGGCCCTCACGATTGCGCTCGCTATCGGCGATCCCATGAAAAACAATTCAATGCCGCGTCACGCGCCGCGGCGAAAATCTTGGAGGAATATCTATTATGATGCGCTCATTGTACACGGCGGCATCCGGGATGCTCGCTCAGCAGTTGAACACGGACGCCATTTCCCACAACTTGGCGAACGTGAACACGACAGGTTTCAAAAAATCCAGAATCGAGTTTCAAGACCTGTTTTATCAAACGATGAGAGAGGCCGGCACGCCTATCACTCAGGGAGCTTCCATCCCCGTCCCGTTGCAGATAGGCCTCGGAGTCAGGCCGGTCGCGGAACAGAAAATGTTCGTTCAGGGCAACCTGATATCGACCGAACACATGTTCGACTTAGCTATCGAGGGAGAAGGCTTCTATCAGATACGCATGCCTAACGGCGAGATAGGCTACTCCCGCGACGGGTCGTTCAAAATCGACAGGGACGGTTCGCTCGTGACCGCCAACGGTTACTTCGTCGAGCCGCCCATCACCGTTCCCGAAGACGCTCTTCGGTTCAATGTGACCGAGGATGGCGCGGTGACGGTGAACATCCCCGGTCAGGTCGATCCTCAGGAAATAGGACAAATAACCCTAGTGAGGTTCGTCAATCCTGCGGGGCTAAACAGAATAGGCAACAACCTTCACGTGGAAACGGCCGCTTCGGGAGCTCCGATAGAGGGCCAGCCGCTGCTGGACGGGTTCGGCTCGGTGCGGCAGAACTTCCTAGAACAGTCGAACGTGAAGATAGTCGAGGAAATGGTCAGCTTGATAGTCGCTCAGAGGGCGTACGAGGTGAACTCGAAAGCCATCCAGACGTCGGACGACATGCTCGGCGTGGCGAACAACCTGAAACGGTAAGATTTGAAGGCGTCGCGGCATAGATGAAAGTGGCGCGGCGCGCCGGGAAAGGGGCGCTGGAATCGAAAACTTATTCGGCATCGTCCGGCGGAGATGCGAGTGAAAATTAGACTTGCGATAGTTGCTCTGATGGTTGCGGCGGCGATAATCGCCCCGCAGGCTCGCGCATCCGGCCCCGCGATAGAGGTCAAGGCTTACGCCGAAGTGACCGGCTCGGTGATTCTTGTGGGAGATGTCGCCGATGTAGCCGGAATGCCGGAAGCGGAAGCCGGGCGAATCCGGGGCTTGAGGTTCGGAATGTCGCCTAGACCCGGAGAGTCCCTGACTTTCAACGCCGCGCAGGTAAAAGGAAAACTGTACAACGCCGGCGTGGCGGTGGGCGATGTGGAACTGAAGCTGCCGGAGACCGCAACCATAAAGAGGAAAGCGGTGGTGGTCGCAGGAAAAGAGCTTGTGGAAGGCGCGGCGGATTATTTGAGAAAGAATCTGCAATGGCGCAGGGACAACCTGACGATAGCGGTCAAGGGAGAGCCTTCAGAGATAGTTCTTCCTTATGGCGACTTGAAAATTGAATACGAGATGGACGGGTCCCCGAAGAGGCACGGAGCGCAGGCTTTGAGGGCCAGAGTCCTGTTGGATGGGGAGGTCAGGCGCGTGATGACAATGACCTCCTATCTGGAAGTGATGGCGGAAGTCGCCGTGGCGTCAAAGGATTTGGCGGCAGGGCGCGTGATCACGGCTGATGACGTCGAGTTCAAACTGACTGACCTGACGAAGATGCGGCCGGGATCCTACGACAGCCTTCAGTCACTTGCCGGCAAACAACTTGTCAGGGCAGTGAGACGGGGAGACGAGATAACCAGATCTGCGGTGGCGGACGTTCCGGACATTAGCTCTGGAGCCACAGTAAAAATAGTGTACAAGGGAGCCGGATTTGAGGTGGCTTCTATGGGGAAAGCGGTTGAGAAGGGCTACGCGGGAGAAACGATTAAGGTAATAAATGAAAGCTCGAAAAAAATAATCAGCGCGGTCGTGATCGACTCGCAGACAGTGGAAGCGATAGGAAAATGAAGTTTACGGAGGCGGCAAGCATGAAAAGAACCCGGACGGCAGTTATGGCGTTGCTGGCGGCGGCGGCGTTTTCGGCGCACGCGGCGGCCACTTCGCTGTGGACAGACACCAGCCCCTCGCTGTT
>JAKQBV010000533.1 GCA_029573925.1 bacterium | reverse complement strand
GGGGTCTGCGGATCCTTCTCTCGGCCTGCAATATGTAATTGTCAAATCTCTAATGTCAGAAGTTGTGTCTGTTATTCTATATAAGAAAGAGGATGACAAACAATTCCCTGTTGATTGTCCGGATAACGCCCCTTTTTCAATATATCCTGTAACGTAATCTTCGCTGTTAGGGTTCGCCCCTTGAGGCGCGGTAAACTTATAGCAAACAGAGTCGAACTCCAAGTCGTCGCTCCCGCCGGGAGTGAACGCGTCTAGGTTCTCGCCGAACTTGGTTATGGAAATCTGTGAACTTCCTGAACCGTTGTGAATATGCTTCCCATCATGGGCGCCGGCTTTGATGATGTCGTTTGCCATGTCGTCTATTGCCCGCTCTACGTTGTTCTGCGCGGTCGCCTGCCCCTGTCCCATGACCATTACCGACACGGTTCTCATTGTTATCTCGGCGGTGACCACCGTGACAATCACGAGAATGACCATGACGACAAGCAGTTCCGCGAGCGTCATGCCTCTCTGGCTGTTTGCCGACGCGAGTCGGCTGTGTTTTGTTTTCATGACCAGCTCCTTTTCAGGCGCCCGTTCACCATGAGCAATTTTTCAGCGTCCCGGGAATGTTTCCCTCGCCGCAGGCTTCCAGATCCGTGCAAAGCCTGTTCTGCCCGTGATATTTTTTAGTAAAATATTCCTCTGATCTCGCGTCTCCCATGCCAACGCCGTTGTAACTGACTTTCACCCTGTAGAAGTAGTAGCAGGAAGTCCAGCAGATTAGCGAGTCAGGGTCGCACTGGGTGGCTGAATAGCAACCCGGGCATATAGCGTATTTCATCTGAACTCTCTTGCCGTATACGTTGCCCGCGTCGGAGAGGTCTCTGCATGTCTGGTCTCCTGCGTTGACGAAGGCGTTCAGTTGCGACACTCCCCCGCCGGCGGCAAAGTCGCCTTCGAGGGCCACGCCGGGCGACCACGTGTATATGTCGTCCGGCGGCACGGTTTCCAGATACTCCATGACCATCCTCGCGCAGTTGGCCGCCGTCCTCTGCACTCTGATATTCTGCAACTGAAGCAACCCTGACGATATGAGAGACGCCATGCCGACAAGAGCCGTGCCTAGAATCGTCACCGCCATAAGCAACTCGATCAGGGTCATGCCCTTCGTTCCGCCGGCCTTTCTGAATTTCATGTCTTTATATTCAGGCATATCCGACCTCCGCCCTTTACAGGGACCAAATCCGGGCGACACACATCGCGTACAAGTCCAGAACCGCCTGCCCCTTTATCAGCGCGATCGCCCCGCCCGCCGCCATCATCGGACCGAACGGGATAGGGTCTTTCGCTCCGCGCCTTTTTGCCGCCATCAGCCACACCGCCATGACTCCTCCTATGAGGAATCCTAGAAAGAGCCCCGTAGCCGCCATCCTTATTCCCAGAAACGCTCCGATCATGGCCGCCAGTTTCACATCCCCGAACCCCATCGCCTCTTCCTTAGCAAGCAGAGTGCCGATGAACCGGATCGACCAGAAGAGAGCGAACCCGCCTGCCGCCGCGATCGCCCTGTCCGGAAACGCCCCCATGACCGCCCCCAGCGCCAGCCCCGCCGCCGTCAGCGGCAGCGAGATGACGTCCGGGATTATCCCATGGTCGAGGTCGATGAAGAAAATCGCCGTCAACCCCGACAACAGCAGTATTGAATTTACAAAGTCCAACGGGCCTGCCGCGTTCACAGCCGCCCAGTAAAACCCCGCCCCGGTCGCTGCCTCCACCACCGGATACCTCGGCGATATCCTAACCCCGCATCCGGCGCACTTGCCCCTCAATCCTATATATCCGAGAACCGGCACAAGCTCCAGAACCCCTAGCTTCTTGCCGCATTCAGGGCAGTGGGATCCCGGCCACACAAGAGACTCCCCTATCGGAAGCCGCCTTATGACCACGTTCAGAAAGCTCCCGATGGTCAGTCCCAGCGCCCCGAAGAATACAGCCGGTATCATATCCACTATCTATTCCGTCCCGCTTCTCTCTCCGGCCGTCTTCATCAGTAGAACGGTTCCTCGGTAAGTTCCCCTGTCTCAAGGATCAGGGTCGTTCCTCCTTGCGCGCCCCCCGTCCAATGCACCCGGGTTTCCAACCTGTACCACAACATTTCCGACTCATATTCCACCGGGTCTTCGCATGTCTGGCTCGGCATGAAATCAACCGAGTCTTTCAGGGTTTCCTTTATATCCGCGAACGAGTTTATGCTGCCATCGTCCGGGTATTTGTCAAAAGATCCCGCATAGTCCTCAAATCCCTTTTTCACAGCTTCAAGCGTCATTTTGCATGCGGCCACTCTTGCTTTGTCCCTTGCCATCATGTAACTCATGACCGATGCCGCGCTCAATATGCCGATAATGGCAACCACCATCATAAGCTCTATGAGAGTGAAGCCGGATTGCCGGTTTCTGCCCAATGCAAAAATCTTGGTTTTCATATTGTTTTTTTCTTTGTTCGCTGAGTTTTTTGAAGAAAAACGAAGTATAGCATAAAAACACAAATGCGGCACTTCCGCGCGCGGACTCAAACTCAATCTGTGCCCAACAACGCTCATATCTCATTCGGCCACACTCCAACGCTCAAAGCACGAAAATCGGGGGAGAGAGCGATAAGACGCTCTCCCCCGAATCATTTCGTCTCAGTCGTTGCCTTTTCGCGGCCTTTCTGCCAGAGATCCAGACTCAAAATTAATAACCTTCTTGCCCGATGTATTCACAATCACCGGTATAATCGGACTTGTCTGGAGTGACCTTGGCATAGTCCGAAGGTGTGTACCCGGAAGGTGACATACAAATCCCTGCGCCATGCCTGTCCTTCGCATAGCCGGTGATCTCGTAATAAAAACCATCAGATGTTATAGAGAGATTTGCATCATCCCCGGCGCAATTAGTCTCTATACGAGATCTTAACGCGCATTCATCACCAGTTCCAGTTTCATCAGTGCAACCGGGCATCATATACATTGCAAGGTTGCCGAATCCACCGTCTTCTTCATATTCACCGGAACCAACACCTGCGTACTTGCCTTTGTCAGAGATGTGCATTTCCTGTGCCACCTTCAACCCGGACATAGCCGACACGCACCGCGTGAACATCGCCTTGTCTCTGGCTTTCAGAAAGTTAGGGATCGCAATAGAGGCCAATATACCGATAATGGCCACCACGATCATAAGTTCAATTAGGGTGAACCCCTTCTGCGTCCCTTCTTTCTTTTTCATGAGCTTTGTGAGTTTCAATTTTCACCTCCCTCCTTCACAGTTTGTGATCGAATTTGCTTGGATTGTTTTTGTCGGTGTGAGTCTTAAAAATAATATAGAATTATGATGGGTTATTAAGACAGGTTTCCACCGATCCTCATTCCTCCAAGCAGTTCTTCTGCCGAACGAATTTTAACTAAAATTCCGCCCGTAAATGTATTGTACATCCATTATATACCCGTTTTTCTACGCCGCGCAACAATGCTTTAAAAATAAATTATTTTTTTGACGCCGATTGCGTCCTTTTAAATCTATCCTCCTAAGCGCCAACCCTGCTTTCGAATCAATTTCGCCCCGCGCGGCAAGTCGTTTGCGGGTCAGGCCTACACTTATTTTTGAACGGCTGTTCCTCCTGCCGCGCTCGTTCCTCTGCCTCGTCAGATCACAGTATCGATTGTGCGAAAAGCTGGTACAAGTGGGGCTGTTGAAAAAGCCATAGAAAACGGACTTGTCCGTGAGAGCCTGTATGAAACGAAATTTTCAAGCATGTTTGCATGCGTTTTCAAACACGCACAAAGCAAGTTTGTGCGTGCCACCCGGAAGTTTGTGACATTTTCAACAGCCCCCAAGTCCCCGTTTTTCTTCTCCCTCCGTCCGCCCCTACACATCTCAAAGCGGCTTTTCTTCTGCCGCGCTCGATCCTCCGCTCCCGTCAAATTACCGTGATCAACTGGAACATCGGCATGAACATCGCTACCACTATGAAGCCGACCATGCCGCCCATGAATACCATCAGCAACGGCTCAAGCAGGGAAGTCAACGCGGACAGAGTCGCCTCAACTTCCATGTCGTAAAACTCGGATATTTTATTCAACATGGCGTCGAGTTTTCCTGTTTCCTCGCCGACCGCTATCATCTGAGTAACCATCGGTGGAAAAATGCCGGACGCCTCCATCGGCACCGAGATGGATTCACCCTCCCTGATACTCACTCTGACGCTCTCAATAGATTTTTCGACAACCTTATTGCCCGACGCCTTGCCCGTGACGTCCAGCGCCTGCATGACAGGCACGCCACTGCTGAGCAGGGTTCCAAGCGTCCTACTGAACCGCGACACCGTCACTTTCTTGTTCAACAGTCCAAAAACAGGAACTCTGAGCAAAAGTGTATGCCACTGAAACTTGCCTCTCGGCGTGTTCGTATAATACTTGAAGAGGAATCCCGCGCCGACGGCAAATCCGATGAAGACATACCAGTATCCGCGCAAGGCATCACTTATTTTTATCAGAACTGCTGTCATTGCGGGCATGGCGACATTCAGATTTGCAAAGACCGAAGTAAACGTCGGCAGAACGAAAACGAGCATGAAAATAACAATAATGATAGCAAAAATAAAGATAATGGTGGGATAAGTCATTGAGGACTTTACTTTTGCCTTGAGAGCCTGATCTTTTTCCAGAAATTCGGCTATTCGGCTGAGGGTTTCATCGAGCACGCCGCCGACCTCGCCCGCGTGAGTCAAGTTGATGAACAAGTCGCTGAAAGTCTGGGGATGCTGAGCGAACGAATCTGCAAGCGAAGCTCCGCTTTCAACCCTCAGTCTAATGTCTCGAATAATTTCTTTGAGTTTTTTGTCGTCCGCCTGTTTTTCAAGGATGTCCAGCGCGCGCACCAGAGAAAGCCCGGCGTTGACCATAGTCGAGAACTGGCGGGCGAACACGGCGAGGTTCTTGGCCTTGACCTTCTGGAACTTCGCGAGGACTTCCTTGAGATTCATCGATTTGGACTTGAGCGAAATCGATGTGGCTATATAGTTCTTTTCCCTGAGACGGGAACGGACAGACTGTTCGTTGTCCGCGTCCATCGTGCCGGAGACGAGTTGTCCTTTGGAGTCCCGCGCTTTGTAAACGTATTGCGCCATGAAGAGTCCCTTCAGAAATCAGGATGCCCGACGCTCCCGTCAGCCGTGTATCAGCTTTTTGAGGTCGTCGGGGTTGTGCGCCCTGTTGATGGCGTCGGCGTAAGTTATCTGGCCGCCGGTGTACAGGTCCTTGAGAGCCATGTCCATAGTCTGCATGCCCGCCGCCGCGCCTGTCTGAATGGCTGCGTTTATCTGGTGGGCTTTATTCTCGCGTATGAGGTTGCGGACGCCGGGGGTGGCGATGAGGATTTCCACCGCCGGGACGCGCCCGATGCCGCCCACGCGGGCTAGCAACTGCTGGGTCATAACCGCTTCTAGGTTCGCCGCCAGCATAGTGCGGATCTGGGTCTGCTG
>JAKQBV010000345.1 GCA_029573925.1 bacterium | reverse complement strand
CAGACACGATCTCAAGTGCTATTATGTTTTGCAAGACCCGTTTCCTCCTTTACCGGCTTGTTCCTCAAACAAAACCTGTATCAGAGAAACGGGTCTTTCTTCTACTCCCTCCTACAACTTTGGGACGTTATCAAAATATTTGATTTCGAGCCGATGCCGCTTTCCGCCACCGCCCTCAGCGCCTCGTCAGCCCTCTTCTGTTCGGTGACATCTCTTATAGTCACCAAAACAGTAGGTTTTTCTCTGAACTCCACCCTCGACAATGCTACCGACGCTTCAAACTCCTTTCCGTCCAACCTACAGTGAGTCCAGTCGAAATAATGGAACCCTTTTTCAATCGCTATTTCAACCATTCTGCTCGCTTTGCTGACCGACTCCGAGCCATCCCTCTGCCTCGGGGGAGAAAGGTTGACCGGGGACATGCCGAGCAGGTCGTTCTCGGAGACGGCCCCGAATATTTTCAGCGCGGACTGGTTGCAGGTTGAAAACCTCCACTCAGGCAAATCCAAAGTTAATATGGCGTCGCTGAGATTGGAGACAAGCGTCCTATATCGCGATTCGCTCTCCACCATTCGAATCTCAGCGCGTTTTCTCATAAGCACGCCCACAAAAACCATGAAGAGCCGGTCGATCGTGGCAACGTCTTCCGCCTCATACCCGCCGGGTTTGTCTGCGAAAACAACCGCCCTTACGCTCTGTCTTTCGTTGAGAGATGGAACGCAGACATAGGATGAAACGCGGCGCGCAATTCCATCTTCTTCGAATTCGCCGGAGGGCTCAAAAGGCTCGTTCTTCGCCACGATATCTCTGCCGTCCCTCGCCAGCTTCACAACCTCTCCGTATTCGAAGTCGTCGAGCGCGCTTCGATGCAGGATCATCTCGAAGCTACCGGAACCGTCCACGCTTAAGCCGGACACGGCTATGTCAAACCCTATCTCCGGATTGTCTAGAACCGCGAATCCAAAATTGCTTCCGGTGAGTTTTCGCATCTCATTGACAAAGAACAACGCCAGCTTCTTCGCGTCGTCGCAGATCATAGATTCAATGAGGAACTTGTTGATGGCGTCAAGCGAGTCCCTTTGACCGGACACCGACTCCTCGGCGGCCTTTCGCCGCAGAGCTTCATCGGACGCCTGTTTGTGTTTATCCTCGAGGGCTTCAAGAGTCCGGTTAATATTCAATGAAAGCAACCCGATTTCGTCTCTCCCTTCCTGTCTGACGCGAGTCGTGAAATCGGCTTCCCGCGCTAACGCTCCGAACGATTTCGACAATCTGCGAATTCTCGCGGTTACCTGCCTTCGAATGATTTCAAGCAAAATCACGATGAGTATTATCGCGCCTATCATGGTGTATAGCCTAAACGCGGCGAGGGATTGGCGGCCTTGAATCTTTATCGCGCTCGGCCTCACGAATTCCAAATAGAAAGCGGGGTCTCCGTTCACGTCCGGAAACATCATCACGCAGCGTGTCCTGTCGAAATCAAGCAATTCTATGTGAGAAGGAAAAGACGCGGAGTCAACGCTTCCCGCGCCAATCATCTCTCCGGGCAGATCCGGGTCGCCGGGAAAAAGAAGCCTTATCGGCAGCCTCACTATGCCCGAATAAGCCCTTGCAAGAGATTCATTCACGAATCTAGCCATGATGAGCGTGCCGCGCATGGGACCTTCCGCTTCGCTTGTAAGGATAGACCACGTGAAGACGAGGGCGGGCTTCCCTCCTAGAATGACAACTCCGTTGCGTCCGCTTTTTTCGCCGGGAGCCAGTATGCTCCCGCTTGCTGCCAGCGCCACAAGCTCTTCAGGAACCGGAATTTCCTCATTCCTGTCCGTGTCGAATGCTTTGGCATAAATGATTTTTCCTTCCATATCAGCAATCGCTAGCAGATTAAGCCCCGCCGAGATGAAAGTGGCGTCCATCATGTTTTCTTCAATATAGCGAGCAGGATCGCCCTCGCCGCCGGCAAATCTGTAGGTTTCATCCCACTGCGCCCAGTCTTTAAGCATTGTACGTTTTCCATCAAACTCGAGCTTGTGCGCGTGCTCTATCCTTGCGATATCATCAATGACGGACTGTTGTTCGAGAGCGTCGAATTTCCTCATTAAAGTAGCGTCGATAATCATGTCGCGCGCGGTGAAAGCTATTGCCGATAAAGCGGCAAAAAACAACAAGAGTTTCAACTGTAAAGACATAATAGCCTCGCGCTTTAACGACTAGCGAACAAAAAACTAACGCTTGCGCGCGCCGGGAACAATACTTGACCCGGTAATCTAACTATTCCGGCCTTAATTTCGGAGGCATTTTATCACGTATTTGTCATATTTCAAACAATTTTTCCCATTTTAACATGGCTTTGGCGCATAGAGTAGCCGGCCGCTCAAACTTTTGATGTCGCGCCTGTCAAATTGAATTCACAAATTTGATGTGTTACAATTCGCGCATACGCGGGACGCGGCTGAAGCAGCGAAGCGCGGCCGTGGTTTTGAGTTTTTTGGCGTCCGGCCCGCGTCGTCGTTCGGCTAAGCAGAATAAAACGATCCGGCTCGTCCGGTTGGAACAGGAGATGAGAAAGATGGAAGAGAAAGGCACGATGCGGGTCAAGATAGGGCTCGCGGAGATGTTGAAGGGCGGAGTGATAATGGACGTCACCACGCCGGAGCAGGCGCTGATAGCCGCCGAGGCCGGCGCGGCTGCGGTGATGGCGCTCGAACGCGTCCCCGCCGACATCAGGAGAGACGGCGGCGTCGCCCGCATGGCAGATCCCAATGTGATCGACGGCATCATCAAGGCTCTCAAGGAAAAGAAATACGAAGTGCCGGTTATGGCGAAAGCCAGAATCGGGCATTTCGTGGAGGCTCAGATATTAGAGGCGATGGGAGTGGACTTCGTGGACGAGAGCGAAGTGCTGACTCCCGCCGACGAGCATTTCCATATCGATAAGCATAAATTTAAAGTTCCGTTCGTATGCGGAGCGAGAAACCTCGGCGAGGCGCTGCGCAGGATCGGCGAAGGCGCCGCAATGATAAGAACCAAAGGAGAGGCCGGCTCCGGCGATGTGGTCGAAGCGGTGCGCCATATGCGCGCCGTAACGGGCGACATCAGGCGGTTGACTCAGTTGCCGGACGAAGAGTTGATGACGGAAGCGAAGAACCTCGGCGCTCCATACGATTTGGTGAAATACGTTAAAGAGAACGGCAAACTGCCGGTCCCGAATTTCGCGGCGGGAGGGATCGCCACTCCGGCGGACGCCGCGCTGATGATGATGCTGGGGGCGGAAGCGGTGTTCGTCGGCTCCGGGATATTCAAGAGCGAGGACCCGGCGACGCGCGCGAAGGCCATAGTTGACGCGGTTACGCACTACCGCGACCCGAAGGTTCTAGCTGAAGTCTCTCGGGGGCTTAAAGGCGCGATGCGCGGGCTGGACGTTTCCAAGATGGACGAGAAAGACCTGCTTCAGACGCGGGGCTGGTAAAGCGGAGCACACACTTTGGGCAGAATAGGCGCGCTCGCGTTGCAGGGCGATTTCGAGCTTCATATTAAGATGTTGCGCAGGGCCGGCGTCGAGGCGGCAGAGATAAGAACGCCCGCGCAACTCGACTCGGTGTCCGGGCTTGTCATCCCCGGAGGGGAAAGCACGACCGTCTCCCGCCTAATGCGCAGGTACGGCCTAGACAAGGCCATACGCGACAGATACCTTTCCGGCTCTCTGGCGGTGTACGGAACCTGCATGGGAATGATACTCGTCTGCTCGGACACGGAGGGCGACCATGATCTGGCGCAACTCGGCTTCATCGACGCGACGGTGGAGCGCAACGCATACGGCCCTCAGGTGGAGAGCTTCGAGTCCGACATCGTAATCGACTCAGTGAACGGAGCGGGGCCGATGCTGTTCAGGGCGGTGTTCATACGAGCGCCGAAAGTGACACGGCTGGGCGACGGGGTAAAAATCCTCGCGAGCCACGCCGGCGCTCCCGCGCTAATAAGCCAAGGATTGTGTTTGGCGGGCAACTTCCATCCCGAACTTACGGACGACTGGCGTCTGCATAAATATTTCTTGGACGAATTCGCCGCCCGGATCGGAGACTGAGGAACAATGGAAGTCCACATAGACAAGACCGGACGCGACAGGACGAGGAGATCGGGCAAGGCAGCCGCCTCGTCCAGAGCAAGAGCGGCAAAATCCGCCTCCGCCGACGCGCCTTTCACCCGGAAACTTCTCGAAGCCCAGCGCGCCGAGATTAAAGAAGAATTGGGGCAGTTGCTTTCCGGCATCGACAAGCAGGCCGCGGAAATCGAAAAAAGCCTCACCTTCGAGTCGCTCGAAAAATACAGGGAGCTTGTAAGAAAGTTCGTGAACGTCGTGGTGAACGACTTGTTCGCGGTCGAAGAAAAACTGTCCGTCAGCCCTACGGGCAAGAAGAAGTCTCTGCTTCTGGTGAAAACCATAGACACGGAGCTTGCGGCGCTGGCCGAGGAGTTCGTCAAAAGACAGACGAACCTTCTGGCGTTTATGGCGAGGCTGGACCGCATTAGAGGGCTGTTGCTGGACATGTACACGTGACAAAACAATGCCGCTGAGAGATATAATCGGACAGAGCGTGGCTGTGAGGAGCCTGCTCGGGACGCTGAAGTCGGGCCGTCTCGGACATGCTTTTCTCTTCATCGGGCCGGCGGGCGTCGGCAAACGGACTTCCGCGCTCGCTTTCGCTCAGGCAGTCAACTGCGCCGCTCCGATGGACGACGCGGACGCTTGCGGCGTCTGCCCTTCATGCCGCCGTGTCGAACGCGGCGTTGACATAGACGCCCGCGTCTACTCCCCCACCAGACAGGGCTACAGAAAAGAAGAGGCAAAGGAAATCCGCAACGACGCCCACATGACCCCTAACGCGGGGAAAAGACGGTTCCTCATTCTCGACGACGCGGACGCGATGGGGGCCGAAGCGGCGAACGCTTTGCTCAAAGTCATCGAAGAGCCTCCCGAAATGTCCGTCTTCGTGCTGCTGACGGAAAAGGCGGACAGGATAATGCCGACCATCAGGTCGCGCGTCCTCTCCGTGCCCTTCCGACCGCTCACTCCGGCGGAGGCGGCGGCGGTGGCAGGAGAAAGACTCTCCGGCGGTCAGGTGGACTACCTGTTCCCAATCGCGCGCGGCAACATGGGAGAAATCCTGCGATTGAGCGAAGACAGGAAATTGAAAGAACTGTTCGAGGATGTGGAAGCGGAACTTTTCGAGAGGCTGCTGAAGGAAGCTTCCGCGTCGCCCACGAGGCTAGCCGAGGAAGTGGGGGCGCTCGCCGGAAGGATCGACCTGTCGACAGCCGAGGACACCGAATCCACCGCCCGGCGAAAGAGCGTGGCGGCCATCCTCGAAATAATGATGTCAATGATTGAAAGAAAACACATGACGGTCGGCGCGGGCGTCGGCGAGATGAAACGCGGCTGCGCAATTCTCGAAACGCTTATGAACACGATACAGACCGTTCGAGGCGGCGGCCTGACGGAATCCGCCCTAGAAGCGATGGCGATAAATTTGAAAGCGAAAGCCGGAGCCGCCTGAAAGGCGCGCGCCGCAAAATCGAAGCGAAGAAGCGGTCCGGGCGGACACCCTCCCGGCGCGACTGGAGAAAATAGATGATCGTTAGATGCGGAGAAGTAAGGATGGATTACCTGAACAGGTCTTTCCTGTTCGACGCCGTAGGGCTGACGGAGCAGATTGAGCCGGGCGACCTCGTGGTGGTGGAAACCGATTTCGGTATGGACATCGGACAGTTGATGCGCGAAATCTGCGAACAGGAAGTAGAGGCCGAGGCGCTTCCGCTGATGAAACTTATGCGGAAGATTAACGAGGACGACGCGGCGAAACTGGCGGGCGCTAACGAGAAAGAGACTCGCGCGCTTGAGGTCAGCGGCGAGGAAATTGAGAAAGCGAAACTGGGCATGAAGCTGGTCAGCGCCCGGTACACCTTCGACGGAACAAAAGTCACTCTATGCTACACAGCCGAAGGGCGGGTCGATTTCAGGGAACTGGTCAAGACGCTGGCGTCGCGACTGCGGACGCGGATCGAGCTTCGGCAGGTGGGCGTGCGCGACGAGGCCAGACTCCACGGCGGCATCGGCCCCTGCGGCAGGCCCCTGTGCTGCGCCTCTTTCCTGCGCGAGTTCCAATCCGTATCGATAAAAATGGCCAAAGAGCAAGGTCTGCCTCTCAATCCCACGAAGATATCGGGAATATGCGGCAGGCTTTTCTGCTGCCTGAAATACGAGCACGACACTTATATGGAAATCAAGAAAAAGATGCCCCGCATGGGCGAAGAGGTGACCATCGAGGGCGTTAAGGGGCGAGTGATCGGGCTGAGCATCCCCAAGAACTCGGTAGAGATCGAAACGCCCGATGGCGGAAGATCGTGGGCGGAACTGCCTCCTCTGGAATTCGAAAACAGGTTCCAGCCCTGCGAGAGAAAATGCGGTTGCGGCTCCCCCGAAACAAATGTCCGGGACGCCGAAAACGCGGATTTCAAAGACGAGCCGGACGACGCTTCGCCGCATAATACGGAGAACGCCGGCATAGAGACGGAGCCGGAAGAGGAGAATAGACCTGTTCCCGTCCCGGCATCAGAAATTCCGGACGGCAAAGAACGGTAGCTTTTTTGTTCGGTTTCGACATGGACAAAACAGACACGGAAATGTATGTTTTATATAGCATTAAGCTATTACAGATAATTAGCAGGGATTAAGGCAAGCGGAGGCGCTCGGCGCAGATGGGAATGAAGAAAATCCGCATATTCGACGCGGAACCGGGGATGATTCTCGCGAAACCGGTCGTGGTGCTGCACTCCGGCGGACGTGAACTTATGCGGCCCGGCTTCATGCTCGAAAAAACCCACATAAAGAGACTCGGCAAGTGGGGTATTGAGCATATTTTCGTCGAGACATACGACGGCGGCGCGGACAACAACGAGGTTTTCAGCGAGTCGATAAAAGTGCTCGCCAAACAGACCTACGAGGACGCCATAACATCTCTCGCGCGGCTTTCCAAGAACCTGATATCGGAAGGCGCGTGCGAGATAGACCTGATATCCCGGACGATTACCCAGATACTCGATGTCATAGCTCTCGAACAGGGCGTGCTGTCCCTGCTATCCAAACTGAAAGCTTCGGACGAATATATATATCAGCACAATGTGGACGTGTGCGTGACGGCGCTGATACTCGGTCGGTCGCTCGAACTGCCGGAGGCCGAACAGAACGACCTCGGCACGGCGTGTCTGCTGCACGACCTCGGTCTTGTTGCTTATAAGAAACAGAAGTGGGACAACTCGATGCTGACCGCCGCGCCGGCGAACATCCGCAAGCATCCGCTCCGCAGCATGGAGATGGCAAGAGAGATAAGGGGCATCAGCGAGAACGCGCTGGACGCCGTCGCCCAACACCACGAGTACATGGACGGCTCCGGATACCCCGAAGGACTGAAAGCCGGACAGATATCCAAGCTCGCGTCCATAATCGCGGTGTCCGAGGCTTTCAACACGCTCGTCTCTCCGTTCGACCCCGCCAACAGGGTGGACCCTCATCAGGCGATGGTCACTATCGTCGATCCTAAATATCACAGGTTCGACCCCGAAGTGTTGCGCGTGTTCGTCTCGAATCTCGCAATATACCCCGCCGGCACTTTCGTGCAACTCAACAACTCGATGCGGGCGGTGGTCATCAACTCTAACAGAGACAACCCGCTGCGCCCCCGCATTCTCGTCATTTACGAAGATGAAACCAAACCCGTGAAACCATTCCACGTGGACCTCTCCGACGACAGCTACAGAGACTGGTTCATCGAAGGCGTCATCTCTTCGGCGAACATAATGAAATCCATCGAGCACATAATGAAACTCTGAGCGCGGCAAAGTTTTTTTCCGCGCGTATGGACAAATTCCGCTTAACCCTTAGAATGTAATGTCGGCCATGCCGCGAAAGGCAAGCGGCGAAACGGGCCGGTTTTTTTTTGCTCGAAAGGGAACAGGTTTGCAAGGTCATGAAAGAGTCTGATTTGAGAAAAGCCAGAAACATCGGAATCGTGGCGCACATTGACGCCGGAAAAACAACCACGACGGAGGGCATCCTCTACTACACCGGGAAAGTTCACCGGCTGGGCGCTGTCGATTCAGGCACGGCGACGATGGACTGGATGGAGCAGGAAAAGGAGCGCGGGATCACAATCGTCTCGGCGGCGACTTCCTGCGAATGGAAAGGCCACTCGATAAATATCATAGACACCCCCGGACACGTTGACTTCACGGTCGAGGTCGAGCGGGCGATGCGCGTGCTCGACGGCCTTGTGGTCGTATTCTGCGCCACCGGCGGCGTTCAGCCGCAGACGGAAACAGTCTGGCGGCAGGCCAACAAATACGGCATTCCGAGAATCGTGTTCGTCAACAAAATGGACAGGCTGGGCGCAGATTATTTCAGATGCGCCGAACAGCTCGAAAGCAAATTCGGAGCCTCGCCCGCCCCTGTCTACATTCCATATTTTAACGGCGAAACTTTCGCCGGCGTGATCGATCTTATCGAGATGGAGCTTGAGCTGCCCGACACCGAAGGCGAAGACGGCAGAACTCGGACGGCGATACCCGATGAGTGCATGGAGAACGCTGCCGCATGGCGCGCAAAACTCATCGAGCGCCTTGCCGACAAGTCGGACGAGATAGCCGAGATGTTCCTTGAAGAGGCTGACATCTCCAAAGACATCCTTAGAAAAGCCATCCGCGAAACCACCATCCGCTCCGGCCTAGTCCCGATGTTCTGCGGAACCTCGATGAAAGACATAGGCGTTCAGTCTCTTCTGGACGCCGTCAACGAATATCTGCCATCTCCGCTCGACGTCCCGGCGGTCGTGGGCGCGGACAGGAAGACGGGTGAAAGCGTCGTCTGGGAAACGGACGACAGCGAGCCGCTCGCGGCTCTCGCCTTCAAAATCGCCAGAGAGCCTCACGTCGGCCACATCACCTACGTCAGAGTCTACTCCGGCGTAATGAAAAAAAACTCCCGCGTGTACAACTCGGTGAACGGCAAAATGGACCGGGTCACACGCATACTCCGCATGAACGCCAACCGTTGGGAAGAGCTTGAAGAGCTTTCCGCCGGCGGAATCGGCGGCGTCATCGGCCTCAAGACGGTCAACACAGGCGACACCCTAACCGACGAAAACTCTCCGGTCGTTCTGGGGAACATAACTTTCCCGGAGCCGGTCATATCAATGTCCATCGAGCCGGCGTCCAAAGGCGACCAACAGAAGATGTCTGCGGCCCTCCACGAACTGGCGAAGGAAGACCCCACATTCAAAGTGGAAATTAACAACGACATCGAACAGACGATTATCTCCGGCATGGGCGAACTCCACCTTGAAATCGTAACCGACAGGCTGAAACGGGAGTTCAACGTGGACGCGCTGACGGGAAAACCAAAAGTCGCGTTCAAGGAAACGGTGTCGCGCTCGGTCGAATCAGAAGGCAGCTACGTAAAGCAGAGCGGCGGTCGCGGCCATTTCGGCAAAGTCATCCTCCGCGTCGAGCCTCTTCAGCCCGGAGAAGGTTTCGTTTTCGCGACCGACGTCAAAGGCGGCGAAATCCCACAGGAATATTTCTCCTCCGTCCAAAAGGGCGTGGAAGACGCAATGAAGACCGGCGTGCTCGGAGCGTATCCCGTCATCGACATCGCGGTCACGCTCCTCGGCGGCGCTTTCCACGAGGTGGACTCCAACGACCAAGCTTTCAGAATCGCGGCCTCCATCGGCCTCAAGAACGCCCTGAGAAAAGCTCGCCCGATACTCAAGGAGCCGATCATGAAAGTCGAGATCGACGTCCCCGAAGAGTTCGTCGGCAACGTCATGCAGGACATCAGTTCGCGCAGGGGCAGACTCGCGGAAATGGAGTCCGTCGCCGGAGCGCGGCGCGTCATCGCCGCGATGGTCCCTCTCAGCGAAATGTTCGGATACTCCACCGTCATCCGCAACTGCACTCAAGGCAGGGGCAACTTCTCAATGGAATTCCACAGCTATCAGGAAGTCCCGAGAACGGTCTCCGAATCTCTCTTGAAAAAAGGCGCGTAGCGTCAATCCGCGCCCTGCGGATTAGTTTAATCAGAACCTTTGCTCATATCTTTTAGGATCAAGCGGCTTCTGTTCCGTTTCATGCCAGTAGGATTCGGCTTTCGGGTCGAACTTCCGCAGCATGAAATCCCGCCTCGCCGCGCGCAGAACCACCGCTACAGGAGCAAACACGAAGAAGTAAGCAAGACCGAGGGCTACCGCCGCATTCACCCAGCCGAGCGCACGCGCTGCCGCCGTAACAGCGTTGTAAGTTGGCTTCAGCAATATGCCCGGCAGAATGAACCTTGCGGCAAACATGTACGCGGATAGCGACGCAAACACCTGCGCCGCGACAGGCTTGCCGCGCAGGAACGCCAGCGCCGCCAGCGCTCCGGTCGCGATAAACGCCGTTAGCGCGAATCTAGCCGCCTGTTTCAACTCGTTGTTCTTCTCTCCGCCGCTCAATCCGGTGAAAACTCCTTGAGCCAGTCTTCGGGAATCTCAACTTCCGGCTGCCGCTTCTTGTCCAAAACGAACCCGCCCATAACAAGATAGTCCATCTGCGTGCGCATGAAACACCTGTAAGCGTCCTCCGGCGAACAGACGATAGGCTCGCCGCGCACATTGAACGATGTGTTTATTATCAGACCGCAGCCCGTGCGCCGGTCAAACTCGGATATCATTTCATGGTAAATCGGATTCGCATCCTTTGAGACCGTCTGCACGCGAGCCGAATAATCGACATGAGTTATCGCCGGAGTTGAAGAACGCGCCACGCGAAGTTTATCCAACCCCTTAAGCGAAAGTTCTTCGGACGATAGCTCTCCGCGTGTTTCCTTTCGCGCGTCGGCAGTCAGCAACATGTAAGGACTTTCGCGATCGATACAAAAATAATCCGCCGCCCGCTCCGCAAGAACCGACGGCGCGAACGGACGAAAAGATTCCCTGAACTTAATCTTTAGGTTCATCACGCTCTGCATATCCCGCGAGCGCGCGTCGCCTATTATGCTTCTGGCCCCCAAAGCCCTCGGCCCGAACTCCATGCGACCTTGGAACCACCCGACGACTTTTCCCTCTTCAAGAAGCTCCGCCGTCCGCGCCGCCAGATTTTCCCGCCCGACGCGCTCAAACAGGATGTCATTCTCGACGAGGAACGCCTCGATTTGTTCATCCGTAAACTCCGGGCCGAGCAGCGAGCCGCGCTGCGCGTCTCCTTTGCCGGTCTTCCGGGGTTTGCCGTAATAGTGATGCCACGCCAACATGGCCGCGCCCAACGCGCCTCCGGCGTCTCCCGCCGCAGGCTGTATCCAGATGTCGTCGAATACGCCTTCCCGCAACAGCGCGCCGTTAGCCACGCAATTGAGCGCCACCCCTCCGGCCATGCACAGATTCCTCATCCCGGTCCGCTCGCGGATATCTCTCGCCATCTTCAGCACAATCTCTTCCGTTACCGCCTGAATGGACCTCGCCAAATCCATGTAAATTTCTGTTATTGCAGATTCCGGCTTCCTCGGCCCGACCCCGAACAGAGCGGCAAACCGCTTGTTCGTCATCCTCAGCCCCGCCATGTACGAAAAACACTTCAGGTTCAGCCTGAACGAGCCGTCGTCCTTGATGTCTATGAGATTTTTCTTAATCGCGTCCACAAACCTCGGCTCGCCGTACGGAGCCAGCCCCATCAGCTTGTATTCCCCGGAATTCACTTTGAAACCGCAGAAATAAGTAAACGCGGAATAAAGAAGACCCAATGAATGCGGGAATCTTATTTCGCGGGAGATGGAGACGCGGTTGCCGCGCCCCTCTCCCTGACTCGCGGTGGCCCACTCCCCCACCCCGTCCAACGTCAACACCG
>JAKQBV010000343.1 GCA_029573925.1 bacterium | reverse complement strand
CAGACACGATCTCAAGTGCTATTATGTTTTGCAAGACCCGTTTCCTCCTTTACCGGCTTGTTCCTCAAACAAAACCTGTATCAGAGAAACGGGTCTTTCTTCTACTCCCTCCTACAACTTTGGGACGTTATCAAAATATTTTATATGGTGCATGGCTATGCACTGTTTTTATGGGATGGTATTTATTATGTGCAACGATGTGCACTGCAGATTAATTGACGCAGGGTTTCTGATTTTGCTAACAATAGACCGATTCAATAAATCATTTAGTCAAACCAATAATTAAGTTGTTTTGTCGTATGGCTTTGAATATCCAGATGGCATCGATTTTGACAATACAATATTGTTTTTTCAATATTTGAGGTGTGTTATGATCAATACTCCCGCAACATACAATAAACCGAGCAGGCTAAAAAAGATTATATTGCGAAAGGCTTCGTCTTTAAAGACGATGTCTTTAGCCGTCAGCGCGGTAGCCACGATTATGGGTTTATTTTTCAGCGCGACAGTAGCTAAGGCGGGTCCGACATACGTTCACATGTATGAACTTTTAACGCCTGCGGGCACTGGATGGAGGACTCAGGACCTATCCGGCGCGCCGTATAACGTGCCTGCCAATGCGGTGGTGGAAGTTGCTTGTGTAAACTCGCAGAACACGGCCGACAGGGACTTGGGAGTAAGAGCGGTTGGGTCTGCATTGGCAAGATATGTGACTGTAAACAGAGCTTCGACGACGGGTTTAATGAACGTTATGGTTTTGCATGTTCAGGCGAATGCTTCATCACAAATTCAGTATTACACGAATAATGTAACTAACGCGTATTTTGTTGTTCTTGGTTATTGGACGTCTGGCGCGTATGTGGAGAGATTTTCGACTATAACGACGACTGCCAACAGCGTTTGGGAAACCGTGGGAACCACTGTGGGAGCCAACACGATAGGCGAGTTCGTGTTGTCAAACCGAACGACCAACGACAAGTATCTGGGTGTTAGAGAGGTGGGGTCCGGGGTTGACAGAAGGGCATATATCAGAAGGTCGGTCACAACGAACACGAGCGTGTCAGCCACGATGCACGCCAATATAAACGCTTCGAATCAGGTGCAGTTGTACCTTAGCGACAGGGCGAACAGCACGGTGTATTTCATGGGATATTGGACGGCGCCGCCTGAGGGCCAGTACACTGAACTGTTCACCGACATAGGCAAGCCGACGGCTGACGCCACATGGCAGAACTATAACATGAGCGGATGTTGCGGAACGGATTCTCCGACCGCGTATTCAGTGGCGGAAGTGGCCTTTGAGAATGACGCTAGCGTTTCAAACAACATAGGCTTAAGGGAAGCTGACACGACCACTCCGGCTAGAATGTTCAACATGCGAGTGGCGGGAGGAACGGCCAACATAGGGGTTTTCGGAAGGATGCACGCGCAGGCGAATCTGACTGAGAACGCGACGATTCAAAGATATCATCAGAGGGCGACAAATAACAACGCAAATGGCGGCAGGGGTAGGTTTCTTGTGACAGGGCATTGGTGGACGCCTCCGGACGCGACGTCTTACACAAATGTGACCGAGGGGGCGCTGAACAATCTTGGAGCGAGACCCGGTCAGACGGTGACGGTGACAGGAACGAATTTCGGAGCGGCTTGTTCTTCTCCTCTGAATGTGATGAAGATCGGCGCTTATGAAGTGTTGTGCGCGGATGTGACAGTGTGGAATGACACAACAGCGACTTTCAATGTCAATAACGCGATAAACGTGTACGGGGGAGCAGGGGAACTGACCGCGACCGCAAGAGGCGGAGATGATTTGTCCCCACTGGATTTTTATGTGTATCCGCGCATAACAAGTTTGACGACTCCCTCGGTGGCGGACGCGGCTAGGGAGTATGACGCCGGAGACACGGACGGAGTAATAACGATAAACGGCCTTAGGTTCGGGACTGCGGGAACGGTGACGGTTCTTGGCCAAGCGGCGACGGTGAATTCATGGACTGACACTGCGATAGAAGTCAGAGTGCCGACAAGCATACCGGACAATACATATACCGGGGACATAGTGGTGACTAGGACGACGCCGGCGGACAACCGGACTGCGACGTTCACAGGATTCAGAGTGCTTCCGAGAGTCGCATCAATAGCGCCTTCATGCGGTCCTACGGGAACTACGGTGACGATAACAGGCGATCATTTGTGTCAGACGGGCGCGTGCCCGGGAGCGGGGTCGAGAGCGACCGCGGCAAACAATGTGACGTTTAATTCCGGGCAGATGGTTTCGGACGTAAACGTGACGGCTTGGTCGCACACGTCGATCACAGCCACAGTTCCAGCCGCGGCGACCACAGGCGGGATGGTTGTCACAAGCGACAGCAGGACGAGCAACGCCACTGTTTTCTCGGTTGACACGTCCGCGCCGGCGCAGAGCGGTTATTCGCCTTCGAGCGGCTCTGCCGTAACCTCGCCTTCGCCGACGGTCGTTTTTACTCTGGACGAGAACTCGACATGCAGGTGGTCGCTGTCGAATCTGGCGTATGGAGCAATGCCGCCCGCGAATGAGTGCGCGGGAGCCGGGACGACTGGCGCTTCATGTGACGTCTCAGGGTTGTCGGAGGGAGCGAACAGCATATATTTTGCCTGTATTGACTCATGCGGCAACGCTGGAACGTCCAGCATCTCGCTCACTCTCAGGGTGCCGGTTTACACGCATTTGTTCGAGACGTTCACCCCTGTAGGAACAGGGTGGAGGACGGCGAACTTGAGCGGAGCGCCGTATAACGTGCCTGCCAACGGGATTGTGGAAGTGGCTTTCATAAACGCGCGGAACAATGCTGACAGGACAGGAGGAGTCAGAGCGGTAGGTTCCGCGCTCAATAGATATGTGACTGTGAACAGGGCTTCGACGACAGGGCACATGAATGTTATGGTGATGCATGTTCAGGCGGACGCAAGCTCGCAGATTCAATACTATGTGGACAACGTGACGAACGCGTACTTTATCATTCTCGGCTATTGGAGAACCGGCGCTTATGTTGAAAGGTTCGACACCGTGACAACCACCGCGAACAGCGTGTGGGAGACGGTTGACGCGGGCGTGGGCGCGGGCAAGGTGGGCGAGTTCGTGTTGGCGAACCGCACGGCGTCCAACAAAGATCTGGGAGTAAGGTCGGTAGGATCGAGCATAGACAGGTTTGCGCTTGTCAGGCAGCCGACCAACGCTACAACGAACGCGGTGACGATGCACGCGAACATCGACGCTTCCAATCAGGTGCAACTGTACTTGAGCGACAGGGCGAATAGCACGGTCTATTTGACAGGCTACTGGAGCGCGCCGCCAAAAGAGGCGTATGAAGAGTTGTACCAAAATATCGGGAAACCGACGGCCAACGCGACGTGGCAGGATTATAACTTGAGCGGTTGCTGCGGAGGCAGTTCTCCGGGGCCGGACGACGTCGCCGAGATGCTGTTTGAGAACGACGCGACGGTTACGAACAATATCGGAGTGAGAAATGGGGGAACCGCCGCCCCGGACAGATTCTTTAGACTGAGGGTTTCCGGCGGCACGGCAGGGCAAGGGATTTTCGGAAGGATGCACGCGCAGGCTGACGACAGTGTTAACGCGAAGATTCAGTGGTATCACCAGAGAGCGACTGACAACACGGCGGGGGGCGGGATGGGAAGGTTTATGGTGGCCGGGTATTGGCATATCTTGCCGGACGCAGCGACGGTGACAAACGTTACTGAAGGAGCGCTGACTGACGGCGGGCGACCCGGGCAGACGATAACTATCACGGGAACCAATTTCGGGTCTTCATGCTCGGCTCCCAATTACGTTGTGAGCATAGGTTCTTACACCGTGTTGTGTTCGGATGTGTCGGTGTGGAACGACACGACGATAACATTCACGATAAATGTCGCCATAAATGCGTACGGAGGAGCAGGAGCGCTGGTTGTGAGCGCAAGAGGGGACGATCCCACGCCGCTGAACTTTTACATTTATCCGCAAACATTGTCTCTTACGACGCCGGCGGTGGCGAACGCGGCTAGGGAGTATGACGCCGGAGACACGGACGGAGTGATAACGATAAACGGAAGAAGGTTCGGGACTGACGGCACGGTGACGATTCTGGGGCAAGCCGCGACAGTAAATTCTTGGAGCGACACCGCGATAGAGGTTCAGGTTCCGGCTTCGATAGCGGACAACAGTTACACAGGGGACATAGTCGTAACGAGGACGAATCCGGCGGACAACAGGACGGCGACATTTACGGGTTTCAGAGTGTTGCCGAGGGTTACCGGGATAGTTCCATCCTGCGGGCCGAACGGGGCGACGGTAGAGATACAAGGCAATCATTTGTGCCAGACTGGGGCGTGTCCGGGAGCTGGGTCGAGGGCTACTGCTTCTCACAAAGTGACGTTTGAATCGGGACAGATTGTCCCGGACGCGTCGGTGACGGCATGGTCTCACACGGCGATAACAGCGGCGGTTCCCGCCGTGGCAGCAACGGGCGACGTGGTCGTGACGAGCGATTCAAGGACGGCTAACGGTGAAGAGTTCGTGGTGGACAATTTGTCGCCGAGTCAGAGCAATCATTCACCGACGGACGGCTCGGCGATCAACACGGCGTCGCCTACTGTGACGTTGCTTCTTGATCAGGTTGGAGTGTGTCGTTGGTCGCTTGTAAATCAGGCGTATTCGGCGATGCCTCCCGCCAACGAATGCGACGGCGCTGGAACGATGAACATATCATGCGATGTGTCGGGCCTGCCTGAAGGAACCAGCAATGTATATATAGGTTGTTCGGATTACTGTTCCAATTCAGCGGTGGAAGAGCTTGAATACACTGTGGACACACAAGCTCCGACGCAACTGACATGGAACCCGGACAAGGGCGACACGATATGCGGCCTCAGTCCGGGCGTGGAAGTAACGACGGACGAGAACGCGTGGTGCAGATGGTCGCTTTCGGATAAGGATTACACGAACATGACCGCGCCGACGGATGGGACTTGTTCGGGCGGCGGAACGCAGACGCTCACTTGCGCCATGTCAGGCCTTTCTTCAGGCAGTAATAATGTGTATATCTCATGCAGAGACACTGCCGGCAATGAGCAGTATTGGCATAATAATGAAAACATTAATTACTACGTCGACCTCGTGCCGCCGATAGGATTGGCGAATTCCACGCCGACGGACGGAGAGACGAACGTCGATTTCAATCCGACGCTGAAGGTGACAGGCGCGGTGGACGTGGCGGCGATATCGTATTATTTCCAGATTGCGACGGACGCGTTGTTCACAACAGATCTTCAGCAGAGCGGATGGGTGAGCGGAACGGATGAGTGGACTGTTCCGGTGGCGCTGACGGCCGACACGGTTTATTACTGGAGGGCGAAGGCAAAAGACACTTGCGGAACGGAAGCTTCATACACGACGGCTTTCACATTCAGGACGATACCTTTGACCCCGGTGATAACTTTTGTGAGCTTTAATCAAGCGACAGACGCATCGGGGGAAGTGACGGTAACATACAATCTGACAGATTTAAACAACGACGCGGCGAGGCTCCTTATCGAGTATTCAATAGATGGAACGACATGGTATCAGGCGAGGATAAAAGACCCGGCAAGCGCGGGAGTTGTGGACAACACAGGGGTGAGCGCCGGGACGTCTACCGGGCAGATAACGGGAGTGGCGACGCCGCAGGCTGGAGCGACGTTTGTATGGATGACGAAGAGCGTGGACAACGAGGGCGGGGCGTTTCTGCTGGAAGACGACACAATGTACATGAGAGCGACGACGTTCGACGCGGCGCAGGGCGAAACAAGGGTTTCTTCCGCGTTCAAGGTGGACAACCAAGCGCCGAAGAACTACAACTGCGCGACGCCGCCCAACGGCACGACGGGCGTTTCAGCGGATCCTACGATGTCCGTGGCGGCGGCAACGGATATTTCAAATATTGAATACTATATACAAATTGCGGAAGACGAAGGGTTCACCATCGGAGTTCAGGTAAGCGGATGGCAGGCCGGACTGACTTGGAATCCGGTTACGCTCACTCAAGCCGTAAGGTATTACTGGCATGTAAAAGCAAGAGACCAATTCGGGAATGAGAGCGCGTATTCGACGCCGACGTGGGATTTTTTAGTCGCGGATGACGAGCCGGACGTTTATGTGGCGTCGGCGGTTCAGACTTCGACGGACGGAACAGGCAAAGTAACTGTGACGTTCAATATATCCGACCCGCAAAACGACATAAGCTCCATGTTGGTGCACTTCTCAGTGGATGGCGGAACGATATGGAGACAGGCGTATATCGAATCGTCGTCGGTGGGGGTTGTGAACAATGCAGGCGTCAACACCGGGACATCGACAGGACAGATAACCGGGATAGGCACGCCGCAGACGGGAGCGACGTTCGTATGGCATACGCAGAACGCCAACAACCAAGGCGGAGCTTATTTAGGAGAGAGCACGAACGTTTATGTGCGGCTCACTCCTAAAGACGGAACGAATACCGGAGCAATGAGATACTCGACATTCTTCGCGGTGGACAATGTGGCGCCGGTCGGCATTGACCTTCAATATCCTGAGAATTTCGACATGGGCATCGGAGTGAACGTGACGCTTACGGCGCAGCCGCCGGTGGACATAAGCACGGTATTGTATATGTTCCAAGTGGACGAGGCTCCGGCTGATTGGCTTGCGCCGGGTTTGCAGCAGAGCGGATGGGAGACGACTAACACTTGGACTGTGTCAAGTCAGCTTAATTACGCCGATGATTACGACTACAGGGTAAAGGCGAAAGACCAGTTCGGAAACGAGGGAGCGTGGGTGGCCGTGCCGTGGAGATTCACCACAACGCCGCCCCCGGACGCGTCCGCATGGCCGTTCGACACGGACACGGATTACACGTACAACAGCGCAAAAATTTCTGTTGACACGGGAATGGCCAAGTTGAGGCCGAACGCGAATCCTGACTGGATGAATGACGCGTGGCTATATCGCAAAATCGTAACTGTTAATAACACGGCTAATCCATTTTTGTTGACGGATCAACAGGTTAAGATCGTGCTTAACAGCGTGGTGTTTGATTTCAGCAAGGCTAAAGCAAATGGAGAAGATATCAGGTTTACGGCCGGCGACGGAGTGACGCCGCTCAGTTATTGGATAAAGCCGGATTACGACAGCGGGGCGCAGACGGGGACGATATGGGTGAAAGTCCCGACAGTGCCACAGAGTTCAACTACTGATATTTATATGTATTATGGAAACGCGGCGGCTCCAGACGCTTCTGATCTATCGGCGACAATGGACGCAAAAACATTCTCGGACGGAGCGACGGCTTGGAACTATCTAGCGTCAAGTTCAGAGGTAAATCTCACATACAACGGAAGCGACGCGATAATCGGCACACCGCTGATAGTGGACGGCTCGATTGTGACCCTCAACTGCGACGCCGGGTGTTATTACCCGTATATACGAGTAGTTAATGGCGGCGTCATCAAGACGACCTCGATGAATGGATTGAGATTGTATGCGAAAGAAATATTCGTTGACTCTCAATCGAAAATTGAAGCGAACAGAATGGGATATGCCGGAGGGGCGCAGAATACGGTCAGATACACAGGGAACCACGGAACGAGTCCCAGTGGAACGCCCGGGACTGCCGGAGGGAACGGAGGAGTGAGCACGGGAACGAACGACGGGCCGGGGGGCGGAGGCGGGGCGCATGGCGGGTTGGGAGGTTCAGGCGGACAAGCTCGCACGGCGGGCACTATCGGAGCGGGCGGAGGAACAGCGTACGGGCATATATCAAATGAAACGTTGTTTTTTGGCGCGGGCGGGGGAGCCGGAGCAAAATCGGCCATAAGCACGGACGCCACCAGAGGCGTCGGAGGAGCAGGAGGGGCCGGAGGA
>JAKQBV010000341.1 GCA_029573925.1 bacterium | reverse complement strand
CAGACACGATCTCAAGTGCTATTATGTTTTGCAAGACCCGTTTCCTCCTTTACCGGCTTGTTCCTCAAACAAAACCTGTATCAGAGAAACGGGTCTTTCTTCTACTCCCTCCTACAACTTTGGGACGTTATCAATATTTTTATCCTCTTCGCGGGAGGCTTTGCTTTCGTTTCCGGACTGGCTCTGTTTTTCTTTTTTCATGTGAATGACGGCGGTTTTCGTGAATCATTCCTGAGCGTTAGCAAGCCTGCGTGGATAAACGCGCACAGAGTCGCAGCGTTGGTTTTTGCGTCCGGTTTATTTACGCATATTCTTTTTCATATGCCGATCATAGAAAAAATTTCCCATGGTTTGCGGGTTAGAGCTACATGGAAACAAAAAAAAGTTTCAGCCGGACGCGCCGCGCTCCTTGCTGCGTCCATTGTCGTCGTCGGAACAGGTTTTTTTGCGTGGGCATTTATGTCAGGCGCAGAGTATGAAGCGTCAGAAATCAGACATCATCTGATTGATATTCATAACATTGTCGGGTTGTTTGCGCTATTCGGAGTGTCAGCACACACGATCAGGCGTCGAAGATTGCTATGTCGCTTCGCAAAAGCTTCAAAATCGCATCGCGGCGCTTCAGCCTGATTTCGCTATAGCATTAATCTCGGAGAGCGTTCACGGCGGCAACTCTACTGACGGTTTCTCCTCCTTGCCGCCACCCGCTCCCGCTGGAAAACCATCTCCGCCCTAATATCACCCTTGAAGTAATAACGCCGTGATTAAATAGAAATCGCTTCCAAATTGTCTGGATAAATTGATTTATATTTTGCGGCGCGCGGGCGCGGCACATATAATACCCACAACACAAAAACGGGAGAGCCGACATGAAAATCCTCGATTTAAAAGGAAGCGCTTACGAGCGCGGCGTCAAACAGGGCAAGGAAATGCGGGATGATTACGTAAAGATGCTCAACGAGTTCTTTTCATCCGAGATGTGGAAAGAGAACAAACCCGGCGGGCTGCCGGACTCGGTGATAAAGCTGGCTATGAGGATTCTGGGCGTTACGATGACAAAGAAGTCGGTCAAGTCCGCCGCCCCGGCCCAACTCGCCCGCGTTGAGGGGCTGGCCGAAGGACTCGGCATAAACCGCGCTTTCTGCTGGGGACTCCAGTTCATGGAGATACTTTTCTGCGAGGCGGGAAAGAGCTTGGCCGCGCCGGAGATGGGCTGCACGCAGCTTCACGCCACGCCCGCTTCCACAGCGGACGGCAAGCCGTTGCTGGCCCGCAACTACGACTTCCCCAACATGCTCAAACCCTACCAGTTGGTTCGCCGGGACACGCCTTCCGAGGCGGGCAGGCTGGCGACTATTTCCCTCACTCAGGCCCCTCTGGCCGGAACTCATCAGGGCATGAACGAGGCGGGTCTGGCTATCGCCGCAAACAACGCCCGCCTGTGGAAAGGCCCCGACTTCAGGTACAAGGGCGTCCCCTACATGCTCATCATGATGGAATTGCTCGAAACCTGCCGCACAGTCGCCGAGGCGGCGGATAAAATGGCAAACTTCCCAGCGCGCGCCAACACAGGCTTCTTCGGCATGATGGACGAAAGCGGCGACTGCTGCGTCGTCGAGTTCACTTCCTCCCGCGCCGCCGTGCGACGCCCCGACGAGCGTGGCGTCATCGCCCAGACCAATCACTACCTGAACATGAAAGACGCGAACCTCCCCGACGGCACATACTGGACCGTCAAGGGAATGGAAGGCCTCGAATACGCCGAATCCACCCTCAAAAGATACGAAGCCGCATACAGGTTGATGAGCGAAAACGCGGGCAAAATCACTGTTGATACCCTAAAAAGCATCCTGAGAAACCACAGCGCCGGAAACGGCTCCGGCACAGACTGCACCGTCTGCTGCCACGGGCTTACCGGGGGCACGCTCGCCAGCACGATTTTCGACATCAAGGAAAGAACCGCTTGGGTGGCCGACGGACATCCTTGCGAGTCCGAATATGTGAAAATTCCGCTCAAAGGCTGAAGCTCGGCGGAAACATTACTGAAAACGGTTCGCCGCTATGAAAACCATCCTGTTTCATCGGCTCCGGAGCGGGAATCCGGGAACGAAAAAACAGAGTATTCAAAATAACGCTTGACAAGGCGGCGCGGCCATATTACCATGTCAATAGATTTGGTTGACAAGGAGCCGCCATGATTGTTTCCAAAAAAAGCAAATACGCGATGCGCGCTGTGTTCTCGTTGGCAAAACGATTCGGCGAAGGCCCTGTCAAGATCGCGGATATCGCCGAGGAACAGTTCATCCCTCCCCGCTTCCTCGAAGTCATACTCAGCCAACTCAAACAGGGCGGTTTCGTGGATTCCCGCCGGGGCAGCGAAGGCGGCTATTTCATGGTTACGCCGCCCGACCAGCTTTCAGTGGGAAAAATCCTGCGCTTCTTCGACGCTCTCAAGGAGCCTGTGGAATGCATGGGCGACAATCCAAAAGAGAAGTGCGACCTTAAGGCCAATTGCGTCTTTATGCCCCTCTGGGAGGATTTAAGCGCCGCCATATCCGGCGTTTTCGACTCTACCACTTTTCAGGATTTAATGAATAAAGAAAAGGAAAAATGCGGCAGTTCACAGTATGAATTCGTAATCTGAACTCGCCGCTCTAAATTTTTTTGCCACAATACTCGACCTACTCGATAGAGATGGTCGCAAGGAGAAAACAATGAATAATCAGGACTTCTCAATCGAAACCCTCGCCCTTCACGCCGGCCACACTCCGGACAAGGAAACCAACTCCCGCGCTGTCCCTATCTATCAGACGTCCAGCTACGTGTTCAACGACACCGACCACGCCGCCGACCTGTTTGCGCTGCGCGCATTCGGAAACATTTACACTCGCCTGATGAACCCGACGACGGACACGCTTGAGAAACGGCTGGCGGCAATTCACGGAGCCGCCGGAGCCGTCGCCACCGCCTCTGGTCAGGCCGCCATATTCTATGCCATCACAAATATTGCCTCCGCCGGGCAGAACTTCGTTACCGGCAACAAACTGTACGGCGGAACTCACACGCTGTTCAATTCGACCCTCCGCCGGTTCGGAATCGATGCCCGGTTCGTCGATTCCTCCGTCGCCTCCAATTTCGAAGCTCGCATCGACGAGAACACCCGGCTGCTATACACCGAGTCCATAGGCAACCCCAAAGGGAACGTTGACGATTTCGAGGCCATCGCCGAGGTGGCCCGCAAGCATAAGATTCCGTTCGTGGTGGACAACACGGTGTCGCCCCCGCCCCTGTTCAATCCGTTCGACCACGGGGCCGACATCGCGGTCTATTCTCTGACAAAGATGATCGGCGGGCACGGCAATTCCATAGGCGGCGCGGTGGTCGAGAAGGGCGATTTCGACTGGAAGTCCGCAGGCAAGTTCCCTGAAATCTCCGAGCCGGACAATGCTTATCACGGGGTGAACTTCTGGGACGCGTTCGGCGGGCATCCGGGGGCAGTGGCTCCGGGGCTGGCGTTTGTTCTGAAAATCCGCACCGGGCTTCTGAGGGACATCGGCGCTTCGCTTTCGCCCTTCAATTCCTTCCTGTTCATTCAGGGCATCGAGACCCTTCCCATCCGCGCCCGCGCTCATGTCGAGAACGCGGCAAAGGTCGCCGACTTTCTTTCCACCCATCCGGCGGTCGCATGGGTCGAATACCCCGGCCTGCCCTCTCATCCCGACCATGAGCGCGCCCGCAAGTATTTCCCTCTCGGCCCCGGCGCCATCTTCGGCTTCGGCGTCAAGGGCGGATACGAGGCGGGCAAGAAATTCATCAATTCCGTCAAGCTCGCCTCCCATCTGGCCAACATCCTCGACGCAAAAACGCTCGTCATACACCCTGCAAGCACCACTCACCAACAGTTGACGCCAGAGCAACAGGCGGAGGCGGGCGTATCTCCCGACTTCGTCCGCATATCCGTCGGCATAGAAAACATCGAAGACATCATAAGGGACATCGATCAGGCGCTCAAGGCGTCTCAGATTTGAAATCGACTTAAACCCGAATCCTTCATTAGGATTCGGGAGCGATTGTTCAGAGCTGATGAAATGCGAGGAGCAAGACGCATTTTTGAAGTGAATAGAACATACGGTTCATGAACAGCATTGATGGGTGGCACGCACAAACTCCGTTTGTGCGTGAGAAGCAATTCGACACTATGAAAATCGCCCCGGTTCGTCGGCTCTATCGGCGAATCCGAGTTAAAGAAAGACAGGCGGATAGATAAATGAGCGGCGCGGGACACACATCAAATCAGGGACAAGCTCCGGCGGGCGCGTGGCATCCGGCCAACACCCCGGACTGCGTCGGCTGGACGTCCGCGAAGACCGTCCGCATAGCGACCGCCGCGCGCCCGTTCAGGACGGAACTCGGCGGCAGCGTCGGCCCGGTGGACGTAGAATATGAAACCTATGGCGAACTTTCAGCCGCGCGAGACAACGTCGTGCTCATCGCCCACGCCCTTTCGGGCGACGCCCATGTCGCCGGTTGGGACATGAACGCGAAAAAGACGGGTCGCCTGTGGAGAATGAAAAAGCCCGGCTGGTGGGACACCGTCGTCGGTCCCGGCAAAGCCATCGACACTAACAAATACTTCGTCTTGTGCGCCAACGGTCTGGGCGGCTGCTGCGGAACCACCGGGCCTTCTTCGCTCAACCCCTTCACCGGCAAACCATACTCGCTGCAATTCCCGATGGTGACGGTGGGCGACTGGGTCAAACAGCAAGCGGCGCTGCTAGACGCTCTCGGCATTGAGCGCCTTCACGCCGTTGTCGGCGGCTCTCTCGGCGGACAGCAGGCCATCGAGTGGGCGATGTCACGCCCCGACCGCGTGGACCGCTGCGTCGTTCTCGCCGCCACTCCCAGACTGTCCGCTCAGGGTCTCGCCTTCAACGCCATCGGCAGGCGCAGCATCATCAACGACCCCGACTTCAAAAACGGGGAATACTACGGGTCGGCCCCGCCGTCGTCCGGGCTGGCCGCCGCCCGCATGCTCGCCCACATCACCTACCTGTCAGAAGCCGGAATGCGTGAAAAATTCGGTCGCCGCGCAAAAGACGACGTCTGCCCCGGCTGCGGCTTCGGCATCGAGTTCGAGGTCGAAAGCTACCTCGATCGGCAGGGCCGCTCCTTCGTCGAGCGCTTCGACGCCAACAGCTACCTCTACATAACCCGCGCGATGGACTACTATGACGCCGCTGAAAAATGGGGCGGCGGCAGCCTCGAAGAAGCCGCCTCCCGCGTCTCTTCCCGCGTCATGGCCGTCTCTTTCGACTCCGACTGGCTATACCCTCCCGAAGGCATGAAAGAGTTCGCTCAGGCCCTCGCCCGCAACGGAAGACCTGTCACCTACATCAACGTCCCGTCCCGCTACGGGCACGACGCGTTCTTGGTGGAGACGGAGACTGTCAGCCGCCTGCTGCGCGACTTCATGTCGGCTGAGAACGGTGGAGCATCAATCTGGAGCGTTCGCCCGGTCCGGCGCGAAACCGCGCCCGCCCCACAGCCCCACCCATCCCCCGCCGCAGCCGCCCGCGAGGACGACCCGCCCGCTTTCACTTCAAACGGATTCCTCCGCTGGCAGGACAAAGTGATAATCGACGAAATCCCGCAGGGAGCCTCCGTGCTCGACCTCGGCTGCGGAGACGGCAAACTGCTGTCAGCCATATCCGCCGCCAAAGGCGCGCGCGGACAGGGCGTCGAGATCGACATCAACGCCGCCTTAGACTGCGTCCGCAGAGACGCCCCCGTCTTCCACGGCGACATC
>JAKQBV010000340.1 GCA_029573925.1 bacterium | reverse complement strand
CAGACACGATCTCAAGTGCTATTATGTTTTGCAAGACCCGTTTCCTCCTTTACCGGCTTGTTCCTCAAACAAAACCTGTATCAGAGAAACGGGTCTTTCTTCTACTCCCTCCTACAACTTTGGGACGTTATCAATATTTTTTTCGGGAACACTTTACTGTGGTTTATTTGTTATGTAGAATGTGCGCATAATTACTCTGTGACAGACAGGCTATAAAAAAGCGAGGGAACGGCCGCCATGAAAGACTTCTATACGACAACGGAAGTCGCGCGATTGCTCGGCTTGCACGCGAACACCATGAAGAACTGGGTGCGCGAGGGAAAAATTCCGTCTTTCCGCACCATCGGCGGCCACTATAGAATCAAGTCGGATGAGCTTGTAAGAGCGTTGCGCGATAGAAACATCCCTGTCCCCGAAGAGCTTGCGACGGCAAAAAAAATGATATTCATCGTCCACCCCGACGAAAAAGTGCGGGGGCGGATGTCCGAGGAAATATGCTCGGAGTGCAAGGTTGACGTCTGTCAGTTCGGGTGCGGGGTGGACGCGCTTCTGGCGCTCCCGGAGAACCGTCCGTCGGCGATGATTTGGAACGCGGGCATAGACGGCATCAAAACATCTCTCGTGTCCGAAGCCATAGAGCGGAACGAAAAAACCCGCGGGATTAATGTTCTTGCTTTTTTCATGTCGGATGAATCTATTGACATAGAGAAAATCGATCTTGAAAAATCAGCCCAGCTATACAGATATCCTCAGAACCTCGGAGAAATAACGGAGGCGGTGCGGCAGTTGAAAGACTGATTGCGCGCCCGTCATCCGCAACTCGAACAATTCCGGGTCGAACACGTCGCGCATGACGATGCTGAAGAAGAGCCTCCGGAACCGCTTTTTTTTGCTGTGACAATAGTGTCGAACAACCTGCGCGAGACTCCGCCGCAGGCTTCGCAACGCACATCGTCGCGGGAGTCGTTTATCCCGGCGAATATCTCGAATTCTTTTCCGCATTTCTCGCAACAGTAATCGTAATACGGCATAGGTTTCGCCTCTTCCTGTTTCTAATTAACAATAGTCGCGATTCAGCGGAAATGAATTCATGATACGCCGCCGCCGGAGCGCGTTAAGAGCGTATCCTGATTCCTTCGGCAATCATCCTGACGAAAGTTACGATGGAGGCGCCTTTTTCCGCTTTTGCGCCGGGATCGAAATCCTTGTTCGCGTGTTCGAGGAAGTCAGAATATTTCCATCCGGCGCACGCGTCTAGATCGTGTTCGGCGCGGCACGGCGCGAGGTCGGCCTCGATGTCGGAATCCGGGATAGAAGGTTTGCCCTGCGAGTCGCGGACGATGAATGCGGGCGGCATGCTGAAAAGGTCTGCCTCAGTTCGCAAGGCTTGAGACGGCGCGTCCCCTTCGTAAGGAGCCAGCATCAGGCTCATGCGCACTCTGCCGCCGTTGAACGAGGGCGCGGTCGGGCGGTGCTGCGCCCCGATCGCCATCGTCATCTCGTACGCCAGATTGAACCCCTCGTTCAAATGCGAGAACTGTTTTCCGAAGTACGTCCCGAACGGGTTGAGAGACGCGCGTTGCCTGCCGCCTGATTCGCGCACGCGCATCGGGCAGTAGGCCGGCGAGGAGTTGACCCCGGCGTCGGCGCTTATGAGCAGGCCGCGTTTCGTGTCCGACACCGCGAGCCATCCGTCCGTCACCTGATTGTTGCAGGCGTCCGGCGCGCGGTTCGCCTTGTCTATCGCGCCGTAGTTGAAATCGTAGCTGTTCGTCACGTTCTTATAGTTGTGTTTCCACACGCGGAGGAACCCGCCGGGCGGGCTGAACAGCGCGGGCCGTATCTCGGCGGGCATGACCTCGTACCATCTCGTGTCGAA
>JAKQBV010000511.1 GCA_029573925.1 bacterium | reverse complement strand
CGCTCTTCCGATCTACTGGGGCAGTTCCTTTTCCTTGTGGGCATATTGCTTTTCCTCGGTCTTAACATGCACCACTATCTGATAGGGATAATCGCTTCGAGCTACGATTACACTCCGCTTGGCTCGTTCACATTCACGGAGCCGCTGGGCATGGAAGTCGTCGGTTGGCTGTCAAAGTCGTTCGTGATAGCGTTCAAGATAGGGATGCCGATAATATTCGTGTTGTTGATGGTGACGATGGCGCTGGGTATAGTGGCCAGAACGGTTCCGCAGATGAACGTGTTCATAGTGGGGCTTCCGATACAGATATCGATAGGGCTGTGGGTGATGGGGATGTCCATAGGGCTGATAGCTTATCTGTTGAAGGGCTATTTTGTGACGATGATGCAGGACATGGCAATGCTGCTGCGGATGGCCGGAATGACGTGAGCGATGCCGCCGCCGGGCGGCAGGAGCCTTAATGGCGAGCGAGGAAAAAACAGAGACTGCAACGCCGAGGCGAAGGCAGGAGGCCCGGAAAAAGGGCCAAGTGGCAAGGAGTCAGGAAGTAGGCTCCGCTGCCATTCTAGTGGCTGGCGCGTGCATGCTCGCCCTATACGGGCGCTATATGTACGGATACATGAAGCGGTATATGGAATGGTCGCTTTCCCCTGAAGTTTTCGTGCGCCTTTCAGACCTGAACGAAAGCAACATAGGTTTTCTTTTGTCGAACATGGTGATTTTCAGCATCAGGATTATGGCTCCGTTCGCGGCGGTCCTCGTGGCGGTGGCCTTGATTAACGGTTTTATGCAGGTCGGCTTTCATATGTCATTGGAGTCGATTAAGCCGAAGTTCAGCAAACTGAACCCGATAAACGGATTTCAAAGACTGTTTTCGATGCGCTCCGTGACAGAACTGTTAAAGAGCATATTCAAAATCGCGATTGTCGGGTATGTGGGATTTGCCTCGATAAAGGCGGCGATCCCGAAATTTCTTCTCATGACGGACATGGGCATCGAGCACGCGTTCATATTGATGTGCGTTACGATGCTGACAATGGCGCTCAAAATCGGGCTTGTCCTGATAGTTCTCGCTGTCCTTGATATGATGTATCAGAAGTACGACTTCGAGAAAAGCATTAAGATGACGAAACAGGAAGTGAAAGACGAGTACAAGCAGAGGGAAGGCGACCCGCTTGTCCGGCGGAGGATAAGGGAGAAGCAGAGAGAGATCGCCATGAGAAGGATGATGGCGGCGGTTCCGAACGCCGATGTGGTGATAACCAACCCGGTGGAACTGGCGATCGCGCTCGAATATGCCGCAGAAGAGATGCACGCGCCGAAAGTCACGGCGAAGGGCGGGGGAGTAGTGGCGGAAAAGATCAAGCAGGTCGCGAAAGAAAACAATGTTCCGATAATCGAGGATAAGCCGCTGGCGCAGTCTCTCTTCAAGCTTACCGACGTTGGAGATTACGTGCCACCGCAACTGTTCAAAGCAGTGGCGGAGATACTCGCATACGTTTACAGAGTCAGCAAAAAGAAGCACAGGTTCGGAATTTAGGATTTGAACGGCCGCGCAAAGCTGATTTTTCGAGCGGAAGAAGGGTTTTTTATGCGCGCGGACGACACCCGGAGCAGTGGGCCAAATATTTTTCGCCTATTGTAAAACCCCCAATGATGATAATATAATTCTCAATTACTGAATAATAATATATTGACAGGAAAGACAAGATAAATGGACATAGCGCAAATACAGACAAAGGCCGTCCAGTTCTTGGCGAACATGGCGAAATCGCCTGAACTGGCGCTGCCGATAACGATAATCATCGTTATAACGATGTTCGTCATCCCCGTGCCGGCCTTCCTGATCAACATGCTGGTGGCGGTCAGCCTCACGGTGGCGATACTGACGATACTGGTGACGATGCACGCAAACGAGCCGTTGCAGTTCAGCTCGTTCCCGTCGGTCATTCTGTTTTCGACAGTGTTCCGGCTTGCGCTGAACATAACCACAACAAGGGCGATTCTGTTAAACGCGCATCAGGCCACCGAGCCTGCGGGGGCGATAATCACGACGTTCGGGACGTTCGTGACAGGCAATAATTACGTTGTCGGCGCGATCATCTTCCTGATCATAGTGATAGTGAACTTCATGGTAATCACGCATGGCGCGCAGAGGATAGGCGAAGTCGCGGCAAGGTTCACATTGGACGCGATGCCCGGCAAGCAGATGAGCATCGACGCCGACTTGAACAACGGGCTGATAACCGACCAGCAGGCGAGAGAGCGGCGCAAGACGATAGAGATGGAAGCGGATTATTTCGGGGCGATGGACGGAGCCAGCCGCTTTGTTCAGCGCGAGGCTCTGGCGGGGTTGATAATAGTCGGCATAAATGTCATAGGCGGGTTCATACTCGGCGTGGCGATCTACAAGATGAACTGGGTAGACGCCGTGCAAAGGTACACCGTGCTTACCATAGGCGACGGGCTAGCGGCGGCGATACCTTCGTTGCTCATATCCACAGCCACAGGCGTGATGGTGACGAACGCCGCGTCAGGGTCGAACCTTAGTTCAGAGATAATCAATCAGATGCTGGGGCAGAAGCGGGTGCTGTCGATCGCCGCCGGAGTGATGGGCGCGTTCACAATATTCTCGCTT
>JAKQBV010000498.1 GCA_029573925.1 bacterium | reverse complement strand
AATCCGAGAATGCCGTCATCGGCGGCGAAGGCAACGGCGGAGTGATATTCCCCGAAGTGAATTTCGCGCGCGACAGCTTTGTCGGGATGGCTATAGCGCTTCATTATTTTGCTGAAACAAAGCGCCCTGTCTCCGAAACTGTGGCCGCCCTGCCTCGCTATCATATGGCGAAGACGGCGACGCCATGCCCTACGGGCAAAGCTCTCGAAGTCCTTGAGTTGCTCATCGAAAAAAACAAGAACCGCAAGATTGATTTAACCGAAGGCATTAAAATCAGCGACGGACATAAATGGACGCTCGTGCGGCCTTCCAACACCGAGCCGATTATGAGGATTATTTCCGAAGCTCCCACTGCGGAAGAAGCGCGCCGCCTGAACGAAAAACTCGTCTCCCAAGTCAACAGATTCATAAACGACAACGATTGACACGCCTGTTGCCGTCGCGCATGACGATATTTTAATCATTGCTGTTTAGCATATTGTGGCAGACGCTGGATTTCAGTCGAACTTGACGAGGATTTTAAGCGCGCCGGGTTTCTGCGCGGCATCGAAAGCTTCCGCAATCTGATTGAAAGGGAATATTCCGTCGATCAGCGGCGACGGGTTAATTTCTCCGGACTCAAGCGCTTCCAACGCGGGGTCGAAAGGCCCGCAGCGCGAGCCGACTATCGTTATTTCGTTTACCACCCAGAGCGAAACGTCGATCGACGGCTTGTCATGGTATGTGCTTTTCAAGACGATCCTGCCTTGCGGTCTGACGAGCCTTGTCGCAAGTTCCAGTCCAGAGGGTTTTCCAGAACACTCAACCACTATGTCGTACTGCTCGTCTCCGATAGAGTCTTCGGTTATCGCTTCAACTTTAAATTTCTTGGAGGCGATAGCCATGTTGCGCTCATGTTTCCCTATCAGAGTGAGGTTGAACGCCTTGTCGCGCAGGACACGGGCGGCCAGAAGGCCGAGTTTGCCGTCTCCGATAACGCATACGAGCGCGTCAGGCGGAAACTCGACCTGTTCGATTATCTCGAAACAAGCGGCGAGCGGCTCGACAAAAACCGCTTTCTCGTCCGGAAGCGAATCCGGAACTAGCCTCAGGTTGCCCGCCGGAAGCGTCAGGTATTCGGCGAAAGCTCCGTCGCGTTTCAATATGCCGAGAACGTCGCGTTGAAAACAATGCCGCTCCATCCCCGCGTTGCACCAACAGCATTCCCCGCAGGCGCAATTTATCTCTCCGACGACTCTTTTGCCGATTTGTTTCTTGTTTGGAGACGATTCCACGACACCGACGAATTCATGCCCCGGAACGCCGCTGAACTTCATATAGCCTTTTAGAATCTCGACATCCGTATTGCAGATGCCGGCGGCGGAGACCTTGATTAAAGCCTCTCCGGAACCGGGAACAGGAGCGGGAACATCCCTTATCTCAAGTTCTCCGGCGTTGAAGCGTAGAGCTTTCATAATATTTCAACCGGCGTCCTCGAACCGAGGAGCGCGCATTAGAAGTCAATCTTCATCTCGTCGCGTCCGGCCTTCATCAGGTCCTCATACTTGCAATCGATTCTCAGGACGCCCATGACCGCCCCGTCTTTGACAATCGGCGCGGAAACGGTTACTCCGAGCAACTCGGTCAGCTTCGACTTGAAGATGCTGGTGATGTGCATGTGTTCGTTTTCCAGAGGGATGACGAACCACGCGCGTTTGGAGTAGTTCTTGTCCAGTTTCGCTTCGTCGTCCGGAGAGATTTTCCCAGAGCGTATGAAGATGTCCGTGTTTTTGTTGCCGTCTTTGTCCGCGATGACTGCGAGTTGAGCGAACGGGTTCTCCTTGAAGAGAGTCTCGAGGATTTTCTCCTGCCTTGCGGCGTCCATCGATATGATGTCTTCGTTGGCGACAAGTTTCTGAATCGTGTCGCTCATCAGGCGGCGGGCCGCTTTCTGGATGTACTCGGTGTCGATGTCGAAATATTCGGGCAAATAGCGCACCGACTGTTCGAGAAGTTCCTCGTGTGAAATCGATGTGATGCGCCCCTCCTCGTACTCCTTCTGAATCCATTCGTTGATCTTGATGATCCCGGGATGCCTTTTGTCGATTCGCGACCGAGGCTCCAGTTCCAGATAGCTGTTGAGCCAGTGCGCGATGCCGGACGCTCCCGACTTGTCCGTTATAGCTATCCCGACCGGCCGGTTTAGAATGGACGCGGTGTCGAATATGTTATATATCTCCTCGTCCTTCTGAAGGCCGTCGAGATGTATCCCCGCTCGCGTTATGTTGAAATCCTCACCGACGAACGGCTGGTGTTTAGGAATGTTGTATCCGATTTCCGTTTCATAATACTCGGCAATTTCGGATATCACGGTCGTGTCTATCTCGTCTGTGTGTCCCTTAAGCTCGATGTATTCCATGATAGCGGCTTCGATCGGCGGGTTTCCTGTCCGCTCTCCGATTCCGAGAACGGAAGTATTCACAGCAGCGCAGCCGTAGAGCCATGCGGCCATCGCGTTCGCGTGCACATGGCAGAAATCGTTGTGACCGTGCCATTCCAGCATCCTGAAAGGCAGCCCCACATCGGTCAGAAACGCTGACACCAGTTTGGGAACCGACCTCGGCAGCACAGCGTTCGGATAGCTCACCCCGAACCCCATTGTGTCGCATAGCCTTATCTTCACGGGAATGCCGGATTTCCGATAGCGTTTCACAAGCTCTATCGCGAACGGGACGCAGAAACCGTACACGTCGGCGCGGGTGACGTCCTCAAAATGGCATCTGGGCCTGATCCCAAGCTCTATCGCGGCGTCCACTATCGAAAGGTAGCTCTCCATAGCCTGTCGCCGGGTCATTCCCATCTTCAAAAATATGTGGTAGTCCGAAACCGATGTGAGTATTCCGGTCTCCCTCAACCCCATCGCCTTCACCAGCTTGAGGTCTTCCTTGTTCGCTCGTATCCAGCCTGTCACCTCGGGAAAATCGTAGTTGAGTTCAAGGCATTTCTCGACGGATTCCTTGTCTTTTTTGCTGTAAAGGAAAAACTCGCTTTGTCGCACAACTCCGTTGGGACCGCCGAGCCTGTGCAGCATCTTATATATATCGACTATCTGTTTGACGGTGTACGGAGGCCTCGCCTGCTGACCATCCCTGAATGTTGTGTCCGTAATAAAAATATCGCTCGCAGGGTTGAGTTCGGGCGTTTCTCCGTCGAAGAGAAGTTTGGGAATTTCAGTGTATGGGAATTGTTCTCTGAACAGGATAGGCTCGTCAACGTCCTGAAGCGGAAAAAACTTCTTTTTCTCGAACAAGAGTCTGCCTGTTGTCGCTTCGCTCATCTGTCTGTTCTCCCCTCCTCGCCGACAATTACAATTAAGATATCAATTATAGGAAAAAATCCGATGTTTACAATAACGCGGACTCTACCGGGCGATTCCGGCGACGCTTATGGCAATGCGGCAAAATCCTCTTCAGCGACGCGGCGCAAGAGGCTCGACTTATATGAAATTTGAAAATTGAGCCGAACGGCTCCATAATATACTCGATTCTTGGAAATACTTTAACGCGGCTGTCAGAGGAGTCGCCTAATGAGCAATCCTTGTCTGGCATGCGGCGCGTGTTGCGCCAAGTTCAGAGTGTCTTTCTATTGGAGGGACGCCGACGACGAGACGCCGGGGGGCGTTCCTTTGATATTGACAGAAGATTTGTCTGAACTGAAACGGATTATGAAAAACACGGGGGGGACGAACCCGCGTTGCGCGGCTCTTGTCGGGAATATCGGCGAAAGCGCCCGCTGCGTAATATACGACAAAAGACCGGGCGTTTGCAGGGATTTTCCTCCTTCGTATCAATTCGGCTTCCCGGAGACCTCCTGCGACAACGCGCGGGCAAGCCACGGGCTTCCTCCGCTGAAACCCGAAGACTGGCGCTTTGAAGTCGAAACATTCCCCCCTGTTCGCTCCGCATGAAGCGACAATTTTTTAATTTTTTCTCATTGTTTAGAGTATTATATCGAAGAACCTCAACAAATAAAAAGTTGACAACGCGGGGCGCTCTGGATAATATGTGCTTTAATTCACAATCAGAATTGTTATATTTATATTATTTTCTGATGTGTGAATGTGAATCTTGAAATAAGAATAATCTCTAATGCACGGACCGGTTTTTTCTTTTTTACGCCATAAGGCGTATTAAAAATAGAAAACGGATTCGGAACATCGAATCCTAAAAAGGTCCGCAGCCGGGACGCGGCAAGGAACACGCATTGCCATATCCCAGACGGCGCGGAACCAAAAATCAAACAAGGTAGGTTGCGAAAAATGAAGCACATGGTATTAACGCCGACCGCTCATCCGGCATTGAAAGTACTGTTTATTTTGTTGTTCATAGGCTCGCTGGCGATATTTGCCAAGAGAGCCTTGTTCCTATTTAACTGCATAAAGCTCGGCCAGCCCGACCCTCGCCCGAGGACAAACGACGTTGTCAAACGCGTTCTCGGAGTGATTGTTCTGGTGTTCGGTCAGAAGCGCGTCGTGATGTTCCTCGGAGGATTAGGCCATTTCATAATCTTCTGGGGATTCCTCATGATAGGCTTCGCCACGATGGAACTTTGGACGAACGCCCTGTTCCCCAGCGTGACATTCTGGACGATTCCCGGCTTCAACTTCGTTGGACTCATCGTCGATCTCATCAGCCTGCTGGTGCTTGTCGCCATTGCCATCTCGATATTCAGGCGGATTATCATTAAACCCGTGAGGCTCGAAGGCCCGGTCTCAGGCAAAATCGACGCTTTCATAATCCTCGGATTAATCACCGCTCTGATTCTCAGCTACTACGTGATGGGCGGCATCAGGATTCACGCCGGCGAGATTCCCGCCGCATGGGCTCCGATCTCCAATTTGTTCGCGTCATTCGTTCCCAATCCGCATATAAGCGACACTGCCAGACCCGTGTTCCACATCGCATGGTGGCTTCACGTGATGGTGCTGTTCGCTTTCATCTCCTACATACCTTATTCCAAACACCTGCACCTTCTCGGCTCCATCCCCAACATTTTCCTGCGCGACCTCGGCCCTACCGGAGTCGTGAACAAAATGGACCTCGAAGACGAAAACCTCGAAACCTTCGGCGTGAACGCGGTGGAGCAGTTCTCATGGAAACAGTTGCTCGACACGTACGCCTGCACCGAATGCGGACGCTGCCAAGAACAATGCCCGGCTTACAACACCCAGAAGCCTCTCTCTCCCAAAGCTCTTGTGCACGATCTTAAAGAGCACCTGTTCGAGCGCGGCGAGGTTTTGATTAAAGAAGGAAAGATAACCGCCGATAACCTCGAAGAGCTTCAGAAGAAATACGAAATCCTGAACAAAAACCTTATCGGCGACGTTTTTAGCGAAGACGTAATCTGGGCCTGCACCTCATGCCAAGCCTGCCAGACTGTTTGCCCGGTCATGATAGAGCACACGCAACTCATATTCGACATGCGCAGATATCTCGTGCTGACCGAATCGAAGATGAGTCCCGAAGTGCAGCTCGTGCTGAAGAATATTGAAAAGAACTCCAACCCGTGGGGCATCGGAGCGCACAAGCGAGCTGAATGGGCGCAGGACATGGGCGTTAAAACGTTCGCCGAAAAACCGGACGCCGAATATCTGCTCTATCTCGGTTGCTCCGCTTCTCTCGACGAAGACAACAAGGTCATCGCGCAGAGCACGGCGAAAGCCCTCATGGCCGCCGGCGTCGATTTCGCCATCCTCGGCGAAGAAGAATGCTGCTGCGGCGACTCCGCAAGACGCATAGGCAACGAGTACCTTTTCGCCGCGATGGCTGAGGCGAACGTTGAAATATTAAAAGCCTACAACATCAAAAAAGTCATCTGCGTGTGCCCGCACGGCTACAACTGCTTCAAAAACGACTATCCTCAGTTCGGCGGCAATTACGAAGTGTGGCACCACTCGGAGTTCTTCAAAAAGCTCATCGACGAAGGCAAGCTGAAACTTTCCAAGAAGTTCGACGGCGGCAAAATCACATGGCACGATTCCTGCTATCTCGGCAGATACCACGACATCTACAGCCAGCCGCGCTCAGTCATTCAAGCCGCCACAGGAAGTTCGCCCATCGAAATGGCCAAGCATCACAAGACCAGCTTCTGCTGCGGCGCGGGCGGCGGCAGAATGTGGATGGAGGAAGACCTCGGCAAACGCATCAACGAGGTAAGAGGCAAAATGGCGGTGGACGCCGGAGCAGACACCGTTTGCACCGCCTGCCCGTTCTGCAGAACCATGATGTTGGACGCTTTCAAGAACCTCGAAAAAGAGGAAATCAAGACTCTCGACATCAGCCAGATTGTTGAAAAAGCCATCTGACGATTTATTATTTCATAAAAAACTAAGCCCCGCATTCCCACGAATGCGGGGCTTTTTTTTATTAATACGAATTCTCCAACAAGATATTTCGCTGAGAGCCGCAATATTCTCAATAATGACCAAACAAAATAATGCAAATATTTGCGAATAAAGGATTTGGAAACGCCCTTTTCAAATAGTTTTTCTCAATCGCAGAAGAAAAACAATCTAACGGTTTTTTCGGATTAGATGAATTGTCTCGCTAGTTTATCAGTTCGGTTCACGCAGGAATAACTTTATCCTGAAAAACGATAGAGTCGCGGACTATTGTGGATTCGCAAACTACGGAATCCGGCATGACCAGCGAGCGCGAGACAGACGCTCCGGCTCCAATCTTGCTGCCGTCGCAGAGCGCGGCGTCAGGCCCGATGACAGCCTCCTCCCCGATTTCCGCTCCCTGTTCCACATATACCGGATGGATGAATTGAATCTTTCCTGATTTCGTCTCCGAATTTAACCGCCGCAAGGATTTTTCTATTTGAGCGCTTGCGGTCTTTTTCATGCGAGGCGTTCCGGCTCCTTCAAACGCGTCCGTCCACGCGCGCAGATATGATTTTGGCGACCCGATATCGTTCCAGTACGTATCCGTTTCATAAGCGAATATTCTTTCTTCGCGCTTGAACAATTCCGGAATGAACCCTTCTCTGAAATGATAGAAACTGTCATCGGGGATATATGTTTTGACAATGCGA
>JAKQBV010000443.1 GCA_029573925.1 bacterium | reverse complement strand
CGAAGTATGTCCTCCGCGTCAGCGAGAGTTCTCAGAGTGACCACTCCGTCCAACTCGGAACCGGGCCATCTTGGCTTGTTGGCTACCGCTCCGCTTGCGAAAAGCAGATAGTTGTAATTCAAAGCGCTTCCGCCGCGCAACATTGCTACTCGCGCTTCAGCGTCAACTCGCTCGACCCGCCCGAACAAAAGCGAAATCGCGTTCCTCGAATAAAAGTCCGGCTTCAAGAAAATGTCGTCCTTCTTGATTTCGCCGGACATGAATCCGAGAGAAAGCTTCGGTCTCGGATAGAACGGAAAAGGCTCGTCCGTGACCATGAGAATAGACGCATTCGGCGCGCGCTTCCTAATAGTTTCGGCAGCCCTTCGCCCCGCCGCTCCGTTGCCGATTATCAACACTTCTGCCATCGCGACCTTCTTTCTCCAACTTAAAATTAGGAATTGAACGCGCTCTGCCCGCTCGCGTCACACTTTCTCAAACATGTCTTTGCCTACTCCGCAGTCCGGGCAAACCCAGTCTTCGGGCAGGTCTTCAAAAGCCGTTCCGGCGGCGACGCCGTTGTCTGGGTCTCCGACGGCGGGATCGTAGATGTAACCGCAGGCGGTGCATTCGTATTTCGACATTTCATTCCTCCATTATCACGGAACACAGTTCCGGTTATTTGTATTGTTCAACTTTGTCGGCAAGTTCCGCGCCGAGCTTGCGGCACTCCTCAAGCGTCGCGGCGTCGGGCTTGTAAACGCATGTCAGAGGCTCGCGGACTCTCGCTATTCCGGTCTTTTCAAGCTCTTCGTCAACCTGCTTTGCTCCGCCGCCTGCCCACCCATGCGACCCGAACGCGGCTCCGATCTTATTTGTCGGTTTAAGCCCTCTCAAATATGCGCAGAACGCCGCGCAGGTCGGAAGTATGTTGTTGTTTAGCGTCGGTGAGCCGACAGCCAGCGCGCCCGCGTCCAAAACCTCGGTCATAATCTCGGTTAAATCGTTCACGCTCAGCTTTATCAGCTTTGCGTCCACGCCCGGTCTCGTCGCGCCTTCCAATATCGCCTTTGCCATCTGTTCCGTGCTCATCCACATTGTGTCATATATGACCAGAACTTTCGGTGTCGGCTTGCAGTCCGCCCAATCCTTGTAAGAGGCGACGAAATCCGGAATGTGTTTCCTTAGAATCAGGCCGTGCGCCGGGGCCGCCATGTCGATGTCAAGCTGCTCGACCGCGGGGAGCGTCTTCTTCACCACCTTGCCAAGGTGCATGATTATGTTCGCGTAATATTTCTTTGCCTCGCGCATAAGTTCGTCATAAGGAACCTCGTCGTCAAAACATCCCGAAGAAGCGAAGTGCTGTCCGAAAATATCCATCGAAAAAAGAAGCTTGTCCGAAGGGCTGTATGTGACCATCGAGTCTGGCCAATGCGCCATCGGGGTGGCCACGAACGAAAGCGTCCGCGAGCCGATATTTAGAGTGTCCCCCGTTTTTACAACGTTGATTTTCCAGTCGGAACCGCCGTAGTATTTTTCCAGCCCGGATTTCCCCGCCGCAGTCGCTATTATCGTCGCGCCGGGAGCAGCCGCCATCACATGCGGCGTCGAACTGGAGTGATCCGGCTCTGTATGGTTCGATATCAGATAGTCTATCTTCGCAGGGTCAACAATCTTCGCTATGTTTTCAAGCAAACGCGACGAAAATCTGTTCTTGACTGTGTCGACGAGCGCTATTTTCTCGTCGACTATCAGGTACGCGTTATATGTGGAACCTCTCGAAGTCGTATAGCCGTGAAAGTCGCGCACATTCCAGTCTTTGACTCCTACTGAATATATGTTTTTTTTAATCTCAACAGGATTGCCCATTTGAATCCCCCTCGATGTCTTCAAACAAAATCAGTCAAAGAATCCGCGAAACGCCCGCGCCTCGAGCGGCGCGGGCGCGTTTCATCGCTGCAAAACTTCGCGGACGCTTTTCGCTCAGAACTTCTCGCAGAGCAACTGGAAATAAGCCTGTTCATGCTTGCAGGCGGGACATATCTTGGGCGCGGCATCGCCTTTGTGAACGTATCCGCAGTTCCTGCATGTCCATGTGGTCGGTTTGGCTTTCTTGAAAACCGACTTCTCTTTCAGAGTATTGAGCAGGTCGAGATACCTTTTCTCATGATGCTTCTCGGCCACCGAGACCGCTTCAAAAGTGGCGGCGACGTCTTTGAATCCCTCTTTGCGAGCGATTTTGGCGAACGTAGGGTACAGCACGCTATGCTCGTGTTTCTCTCCCATCGCCGCGTGCAGCAGGTTGTCGGCGGTGGTTCCCAAGTCGCCGGCGGGATACATGGCGGTTATCTCCACGTCTCCGCCTTCAAGGTGCTTGTAAAACCTCTTTGCGTGTTCTTTCTCCTGATTGGCGGTCTCCTCGAAGATCGCCATAATCTGCTGATAGCCTTCATTGCGCGCTACCGACGCGAAATAGGTGTACCTGTTTCTCGCCTGCGACTCGCCGGCAAACGCCGCCAGCAGATTCTTTTCCGTCTCGCTTCCCTTAAGCTTCATACAATCCTCCTATGGATGTTAATTTAGCTCATGCTTCTGCACGGCATTCCGCGCGGACAGCGTTCTTCGAAAACTAAGCTTTCCAGAGACCGTGCAGGTTGCAATACTCGCGCACTGACACTTCCCCGTCCGCCTTGAAGCAAATCTCCGCCTCCGGAGCCATGCCGGGTTCGAGGAACACTCTGCACATCCTGCCGCCGGAGATCACTTGTATCCATTCAATCCAGTGTTTCTCCTCCATCGGATGCGGAACCGACCCAACTTTGACCACGTAGCCGTCGGCTGTCTTTTCG
>JAKQBV010000431.1 GCA_029573925.1 bacterium | reverse complement strand
CAGCGCCGGCTCCAAGCCCGCGGGTAAGCTTGCCCCCGAGTTGCAATTTCTGTTGCGCGCGACTCCTGTCGAGAGCCTGAATATCAGTGTTCACCGCGATGAAATCGACGCCGGGCACGCTCATCTGAATCATCCTGTTGACGGCGTTGCAACCGCCTCCGCCCACGCCGATAACCTTGATGGCCGCTTGTTTCTCTATCATCGGATCAAAATTCATATCGTTCCCCCCATTGATTCCTTTTTTATTTATTGAACAGGCCGCGGAAAAATCCAGCGACGGATCTTATTAGAGCCGAAGAAGACGCGGCGTCCGAGCGGCGCGCGCCGGAAATAGAGCGCAGCCGAGCCGCGTGCGCGAGCAGACCGAGCGCGGCGGCGTATCCCGGCTCCGACACAAGATCGGAGTGGGGGCCTGAATATCTTGGTTTTCCCACCCGGGCGTTCATCCCGATCGCCTGTTCAGCCACTTCCCTCATTCCTTCGAGCAGCGCTCCGTTCCCTGTGAGAACGACCCCTGCCGGGACAACCGATATCGGCATGTCCGTTTCCAACTCGTGCCTTATCATCTTCATCATATCCATCGCGCGCGCGTGGATGATCTGGCACAACATTCCGCGCGTCACCTGCTGTTCCTTTTCGCCGCTCACGTGCTCAATTTTCACAGGTTCGCTGCCGACGCGGTCGTCCACATAGGCGATGCCGCTCTCTATCTTGAGACGCTCGCCCTCCCGAGTGGACGCGCCGAGCACAATCCCTATGTCGTTGTCGAAGTTCCAGCCTCCGACGGGGAACACTTTTACTTTTCGCAGGACTCCGTTTTTGAAGACGGCGATGCCGCTCGTGCCGGCGCCTATGTCCACGATTACTGTTCCGATTTCCTTTTCGTCTTCGTTAAGCACGGCCTCTCCGGAAGCGAACGGAGTCGGAGCCAGAGCGTCAATCCCGATCTCAAGCTTCATCAGACACCGCATGAGGTTCTGAGTCATGGCTGTCGAGCCTGTCACGATCTGAACATCTGCGCCTAGCCGGGAGCCTGACATCCCGCGCGGGTCCTTTATTCCGGAATGGTTGTCCACCGTGTAGTCCATCTCGATAGTGCAGATGACTTGTTTGTCCGGAGGGAGAAGAATCGTTTTAGCAGCCTCGGCGGCGCGGCGCATGTCATCAGCGCTCACGCCTCTTTCAGGGTCGGCCACCGCTACGCCTCCGTGCTGCTCGCTCGAAGCCAGACTGTTGCCTGAGACTCCGACGACGGCGGATTCAATAATTCGTCCGGCCATTTTTTCGGCGGCATCCACCGCCAGATGCATGGCCTCGGATGCCTTGTCGAGGCTTACGATAACGCCTTTTTTCACGCCTTCCGTTGCGGCGGAACCGAATCCGACGATCTCGAACGCTCCGCCGTCCTTCAACTCGGCGATAAGAGCCACCGTCTTGGACGTGCCGACATCCAGAGCCGATATTATGTTTTTATTATCCTTGCTCACCATGCCTCCCGCCCCCGGACCGACAACGGCCTCCACACGAGATTTCTGAATATCGACAGAACAAGAACTGCGGAGGCCATAGCGCCCAGCGGCGCGCCGGTCATTCTTTCCACAGCCACAGCCCCCCAGCAGAAGATGCCTTTGCGCAAAAGACCTGACACGATTTTCCTTTGCTTGTCCGCGAGGGCGGCCGCAAGCTCGTCCACTACCGCCAGAAACGCTATGAGCGCGATCAGGCCTTCGGCGTTCGCAAGCCCGAATCCGAACTTGGCTCCCACGAGCCAGCCGACAGCTATTCCAGCAATCGTCTCAATCATTTTCAGTTTCCCGTTCCGGAGCCTTTTCTTCTCTCCGCTTCGCCGACTTATGCGCCGGGATTGTCATCTGCCCGACCGTCTCGACGTTCACTTTTAGTTTTTCCGACGACATCAGATCGACCACGCCGCCCATCATGGTTATGGCGGGTTTCAAAACATCCGGGTCGCCCGCCGCATCCACCACGTATGGCGGAGCGGTGTGCGCGTCGTTTATCCTTATCGTCGGCCCGACGCACCTGATCACGCTGTTCGCCACCATCCGGTGGCCGTTTATCGAGACCGCCGTGGCCCCGGCCGCGAAGAGTTCATTGCGCAACAGCAATAAATCCCTCTCGTGAACGATGAGCCTGTCCATCGGCGCGGCCGCGTCGGCAATTCCGTCCTCAACCGTCACCCTTATACCCGGCCCGGTCGCCGGCGAATGTCCGTCGTATCTTTCGAGTTCGCTCTCGCTTTCAATGGCGGCCCCCGCCAATCCAAGTTCCACATCTGGCCATTTGCCCGAAGACATCGCTCCGAGGCACAACCCCGCGAACACCGCCATCAATGTCATTAACGCTCTTCTCAGAATCAAACCGCGTCCCCTTATTCGGCTTTCACATACGTCGGAACCGCAAGCTCCGACAAGTTCAGTCCGGCAAACTTCAGTTTTCTTTCATTCAGTTCTTTGGCGATCACCGGGATCAGCAATATTTTTTTCTCGATGTCATCGTCCGGTTTGTCCCCGAGCATCACGTACGAGCCGTCGTTCAGGAAAAGTTTTATCCCGCCGAAATTAAACACCAGCTTCGAGTATTTTCCATGCAAAGCCCGTTCCAGCGAATCGCAAATCATCGCGAAAGAATCATAGAAAGGGAACTCCAGAATTTCGCCGACTTCGGCATGCTGCACTCCGTCGCTGACCACATGGAATATTTTCGGATCGGCGATGCCTTTGGGTTTCTCCAGCACAAACCTCTCCGCGTCTATCAGATACACATTTTCCCCCAACGAATCCGACACGTAAGCGAAAGGTTCCCGTTCATAAATCTTGATGTGAACGCGGGAAGGCAGTTCTCTTCGCACTTCCGCCTCTTTCACAAGCGGCTGTTTGTCTTTAATTCGGCCCC
>JAKQBV010000421.1 GCA_029573925.1 bacterium | reverse complement strand
GCCCGGAGACATGGGGTTCGACGTCGTCCACCTCAACCTTCACAAGACGTTCGCCACACCGCACGGCGGCGGCGGGCCGGGCGCAGGCCCCGTCGGCGTTTCCGAAAAACTCATCCCCTTCCTCCCGATTTCCCGCGTCGTCAAACGCTCCGACGGCACTTTCGCCCTCGACTACGACCACCCTCAGTCCATCGGCTACATCGCCCCCTTCTACGGCAACTTCGGCGTCATCCTTAAAGCCTACGCCTACATACTTGCCCTCGGACGCGAAGGCCTCGTCCGCGTGAGCGAAACGGCGGTGCTGAACGCCAACTACCTTATGAGCAAGCTGAAAGACGCCTACGAGCTTCCCTACGATAGAACCTGCAAACACGAGTTCGTCCTGTCGGCGTCGAAACAGATGAAAAACGGAGTCCGCGCGCTCGACATCGCCAAGGCCCTCATCGACAGAGGCTTCCACCCGCCGACGGTTTACTTCCCGCTCATAGTCAAAGAGTCCATAATGATCGAGCCGACGGAGACGGAATCCAAAGAGACGCTCGACTCGTTCGCCGAGGCCATGCTGGAGGTGGCGCGGGTCGCCGATGAGAACCCTGAAGCCCTGCGCGCGGCTCCGTCCACAACCCCGGTGTCGAGACTCGACGAGGTCAAGGCGGTAAAAAAAGCCGATTTCGCTTACATCCCGAGCGCCTGACGCTGGGTCGGCTCAGCGTTTGAATCGGTTTTTTCATTGTGCTATAATCGCTTTGATGTCTTCATTCGCGCGGCATAACTTGAGAAAGGTTCGCAACTCATGAACATTGCTGTCATAGGCGTAGGCTATGTCGGCCTCGTGACCGGAGCCGTTTTCGCCGACCTCGGAAACATCGTCGTCTGCGTAGACAGCGACAAGGAAAGAATCGGGAACCTGAAAAAAGGCCGGATGCCGTTCTACGAGCCGGGGCTTGAAGAAATGGTCGCCCGCAACATCGAGGACGGACGCCTCTCCTTCACCACCGACGCCGCCGAGGCGGTAGGGACGTCCGAGATAGCGTTTATCGCGGTCGGCACTCCCCCCGGAGAAGACGGCGGAACCGACCTGTCCCAAGTCGAGGCCGCCGCCGAAGCCATCGGACGCTCCCTCACATGCGGCATGATAGTCGTCAACAAAAGCACCGTCCCCGTCGGAACCGGCGACCTCGTCAAACACATCATCGACAAAGTGAAACCTAAAAACGCCGAGGTCGAAGTCGTCTCTAACCCGGAGTTCCTTGCGGAAGGCAGCGCCATACACGACGCTCTTCATCCCGACCGCATCGTCATCGGCGCCCCGAACCGAACGGTCGCCATGAAACTCATCGAACTGTACGCCACGCTCGAAAGGCCGATGGTTATAACGTCAGTGCGAAGCGCCGAAATGATTAAATACGCCTCCAACGCCTTTCTGGCCACCAAGATATCCTTCATCAACTCCATAGCCAACCTGTGCGAGGCGGTGGGCGCGGACATCGAAGAAGTAAGCCGCGGGGTCGGCCTCGACGAGCGCATCGGCAACAGGTTCCTTCGCGCCGGAATCGGCTACGGCGGCTCCTGTTTCCCCAAAGACACCGAGTCCCTGCTGCACGTTTCGCGCAAGTACGGCTCGGAGATAACCATCATCGACGCCGCTATCAAGGTGAACGAAGCGCAGCCGCTCAGGCTTGTTGATAAAGCCGAGCGCGCGCTTAGCTCCCTGAAAGGAAAAACCGTCGCCGTTCTCGGCCTCTCCTTCAAACCCGGCACGGACGACCTTCGCGAATCATGCGCGCTCGCCATAGTCTCCCGCCTGCTGGAGCTAGGCGCGAATGTTCGCGCGTACGACCCCATGGCGATGCGAAAGTGCGAGCCTCTCTTCCCCTCCGTCAAATACTGCGAAGACGCATACGACGCCGCCGCAGGCGCTCACGCCCTCATGGCCCTCACCGAATGGAACCACTTCAAACACCTGAACTTCTGCCGTCTAAAGGAAATCATGGCGGACGTTCACGTGTTCGACGGACGCAATATCTATAACCCGGAACTCGTCGCGCGCGCGGGCCTGAAATACCATGGGGTCGGACGCGAACCCGGCGCGCAGCCGGAAATCCTTCCCGACAATTGCTCCTCTATTTGCCGGGGCGCAAAATCAAAAAGGGGGACAAAGACATGACAATGGACATGACGAGAGAGATAACTCTCGAATTCGTCCGAGTCACCGAGGCCGCCGCCCTCAAAGCGGCCCGCTGGATGGGCAAAGGCGACAAAAACGGAGCCGACAAAGCCGCCGTGGACGCCATGCGCGGCATGCTCGAACTGGTAAATATCCGAGGAAAAATCGTGATCGGCGAGGGTGAAAAAGACGAAGCCCCCATGCTCTACATCGGCGAACACGTCGGCGGAGGCGGCATACACGACCCGCAGGTCGATATCGCTGTCGACCCTCTCGACGGAACCACCCTCACCTCCAAAGGTCTTCCCGGCGCCATAGCCGTCCTTGCCGCCGCGGACGCGGGCGCTCTCATGTCCTTCCCCAGCTTCTATGTGGACAAAATTGCCGTCGGCCCTGCCGCAAAAGGTTGCATCGACATCAACGACTCCGTCAAAAACAACCTCAAACGCGTCGCCAAAGCCCTCGACTTCAAGATGGGCGAACTCACCGTGGTCATACTCGACAGGCCCAGACATAAAAAGCTTATAGACGAAGTCAGAACAGCCGGAGCAAGAGTAAAGCTGATAAGCGACGGCGACGTCGCCGGAGCCATCGCCTGCGCCACCGCGTCCAGCGGCAGCAACATCCTCATGGGCGTCGGAGGAGCCCCCGAAGGCGTTCTCGCCGCAGCCGCTCTCAAATGCCTCGGCGGCGATATCCAAGTAAAAATCTGGCCCCGAGACCCCGAAGAAAAAAAGAAAATCATCGAACTCGGCTTCTCAAAAAAACAAATGGAAACCGTCTTCACTGCCGAAGACCTCTGCCACGGAGACAGCACCGTCTTCTCCGCCACAGGCGTCACAGGCGGCGACTTTCTTGACGCCGTACGCTATCACGGCGACACCGCAGTGACCCATTCGGTGGTTATGCGCTGCAAAACAAGAACGGTCCGCTACATAACCGCCGTTCATCAGACTAAAACAAAGACTGTGCCGTCGCGCAGCGAAAGCCGCGAGGTCCGCATCTAGCCGGGCGCGCAACCGCGCTCACAGGAGGCTCCGCCATGAAATCCGCAACATTAAAAGCCGCAATATCAGCCGCGCTCGCCTGCGCCGTCATTCTATCCGCAGCGCCCAAACCCGCCCTCGCCGATTCCCCGAAGGATATCTGGGAAAAAACCCTTTCGAAAATCTCCACCGTCAAAGACTACCAGTGCGTGCTCCACGTGTTCATCTGGGACACCCCGACCGCCATCAAACACAACCCTAAAAACGAAGAAGGAAAAGACAACCGCGAATACTGGTATACCTACAAACTCGACATGAAATGGAAAAAACCCGGCTACAACATGTTTACCGTTCTGGCCGCCGACAATCCGGGAACCGACATAGCCACGAAAACCATCAAGCGCGCGCCCGGCTCTCAAGTCGTGTTCGGATTCAAAGACAACAAGAACCTATACAGCAAGTTCCCGAAATCGGGCGATCCCGTGATGGACAAACAGACGGCGAAAAACATCTTCTTCATGCCCGCTATCGCCTTCGAGGGAGCGCGCCGTATCGGGTTCAACCACAACATACACACCATGCAGGATTACATCGAACGGTACTTCAAATCCGGGCGCGTCGTCGCCGACACCGCCCCCCTCACAGCCAAGAAAAACTTCCGCTTCGACCCCGCCAAGAAAAAACTCGACTACGACGAAGAAAAACTCCCCGGCCAGTTCATTCGGCTGACCATGACCCCCTCCGACCCGAACAAAAATCTGGGCGTAACTAGAGAGGTGATGTACATCAACCCCTCCACCATGATACCAGCTCAAATCGAGACCTATGAGGGCGACTACATCGTTATGTGCATGTATCTGGAGAACTTCAGGGCTAACATCGGGCTGGAAAATGCTCTGTGGGAAGACTTCTTCAAAAACACCCAGATATTCAATCCGTCGGGCGGCAAATAATTTCCATTCCCCCGTCGCGCCTTCGTTTGACACTGTAATTTCACTGTGCTAAATTCACCTTTATGTCTGACGCAGAGACCGCAAAAAAAACCGCCGACCCCGCCGCTCAAAACGACGACCCGTCCCGCATGAGCCTTATCGATCACCTCGATGAATTGCGCTCCCGCATAATTTACGCCCTCATCACCGTCACAATCGGCAGCATAGCAAGCTGGTTCGTCACCATGCCCGTCCTCAACCATCTCATTAAGGGCGCCGGAAAAGTTATCACCCTCGGCCCGGCGGACGCCTTTATGTGGCGAATCAAACTAGCCATCATCCTCGGCGTCATCTTCTGCGCCCCTGCCCTGCTGTACCAAATCTGGCTATTCATCAGACCCGCCCTTCTTCCCCATGAGCGCAGATTCGTTTTCCCCGTCGTGTTCTCTGGCACGATCCTCTTTTTCGCGGGCGCTTTTTTCGGCTCACTTGTGATTCCCATGACTCTTCAGTTTCTTGAAGGCTTCGCCGGGGGCAGCATAGAGCCCACGTACACTCTCGACAAATACCTCTCTTTCGTCGGAACCTTCGTCATCGCTTTCGGCGTCGTCTTCGAGCTTCCCGTCGTGCTCATTCTTCTGGCAAAAATGGGGTTGGTCTCTCATCAGTTTCTTGTGGCGAACCGCAAGTTCGCCGTCCTTATCAGTCTCATCGTAGGCTCCATACTCACCCCCGCCGACGTTGCCTCCATGTTCTTCTTGGCCGTCCCCCTTATGCTCCTATATGAAATCAGCGTGATAATAATCAAATTCATGAAAAACCCTGTCAAAAAATAAATCGTTCTCGCATTAGAAAGAGCGGCGCTCGCGCGCTTTCAATGTTGACGCGCAACCGTTTATCTGATAATTTGGACGTGCGGATTCTTGAACATCGGGAAGTAATAGGAAACGCGGAGGCATACATGGCAAATCCGACTTCATTAAAGAGACTTCCAGTCGCGGCTATATGCGCGATAATCGCGGTCGCGGTCGCAGTCTGCGCGGCCGCCGCCCCGGCTTCAAAAGAAGCCCCTTCTTGGAAACACATGGACAAACAGGCTTTAGCCCGGCTGCTGGAAAAAGGCGAGATCGCCTCTGTTGACGTGGTCGGCCCTGAAAAACTCGAACTCTGCTCAATCGGAATCCTCGCCAAAGCCCCGCCTGAAAAGGTATGGCGCGCCATCACCGAATTCGATGACTACGAAAAAATGATGCCCGACATGAGCGCCGCCAAAGTCATCGAACGCTCCGGCAACACCGCCCTTGTCGAGTTCACCGTCACCGTCCTCAAAGTCAGCATGTTGACGATAAGCACGGACTATGTCCTTAAATACACATTCGACGCTCCGCGCCGCGCGGATATCTCTTGGGTGTCGGGCAAGGTGAAAAACGTGAGCGGGTACTGGGAGCTTTACCCTGTGAACGGCGGCAAAAACACCGTCGTCATATACTCGATAACATCCGATCTGGCGTCCGCCAGCCCGCTGGTCGGCGCGGCCCTTCAGGAACAACCCGCCACCGTCATGTCCATCAACCTCTCCAGCGCCATAGTGCTGTCCCGCGTCGTTGTGGACAAAGCCGAAAAACTCTGATATCCGACACGGAGGCTTGAAAGATGAGAACCCTAGCCCTAAAAAACATTATCGCCGCCTTCGCCCTCGCTGCCGCCGTATTCTCCGCCGCGGGAGCGAACGCCGCAGACCCGATATGGAAACAACTCGACCCGGCTCAACTCGAAAAACTCCTCGACGGAGGCCGCGTCGCTTTCGTAGACCGCGCCCAGCGCCCCGGCAAAGAACTCGCCGTCTCCGGCGTAATCGTCAACGCCCCGCCCGAAAAAGTCTGGAACATCCTCGCCGACTTCGAGAGCTACCCGAAGATGATCAACCAGATCACCAGAGTCAAAGTCATTGAAAAAAAGAGCGACTTCGCAGTCGTTCAGTTCTACATGTTCCTCATCAAGCTCGGCCCGGTGAAGATACAGACGGATTACATACAGAAATGGAAATACGACAAGCCGAGGAAGATAACCATTGTCAGCCTCGACGAAAAAAACGTGAAGAAGAAAAAATACAACGAGACGGACGACCCCGCCAACGCCATCGTTTGGGAGCTTGTCCCCACCGCCGACGGCAAGCGCACCATGCTGTTCCACACCACCATCAGCGACATATCCGAAAGCGGCGTGGTGGGGAAATATATGGTTGAAAGACAGCCTACCATCCAGATCGGGTTCGATCTGGCCAACGCCCTCATCCAGACAGAAGCCGTCAAAACCCGCGCCGCATCAGGAAAATAACGTCGCGCATTTAAAGCGCCTCTGGCGGCCAAAGAGAAACTTTTGAAAAAGTTTCTCTTTGGAATCTCTTCAAAACGTTTCAATGGTCGTCGGAAGCGAATCGATGACGCGCTTCTCTTCCGACGCCCTATGTAAAATCATTTCTGAACGAGACTCCTCTGAAAACCATTTCCCAATATCTTTTCCCATAGCGCTCGCCGATGGGAAGAGAGAAACCTTCCTATCTGCGCTAGCATGAAAAAGTTTCCTGATTACCACTAAAGCTCAGATAGTGAAATTGCGTAATTTTGGACTGCGGCGATTAATGTATAGACCGGGGACATGGGTAACACAATGTTCGGGGACATAGGTAACAGGTTAGAATCCCCTCGAATAGAGCAGGTGAGGAGGGGAAGAATATGTCTTGGAACGAGGTGCCGGTAATGTC
>JAKQBV010000394.1 GCA_029573925.1 bacterium | reverse complement strand
CATGAAGAATCCGTTTGCCGCAGCCGCAGTCACGGCTAGTGTGGGGCATAACCCCAGAACAAGCTTAAACGGCGGGATTTCCTTCCATAATCCTTTGATAAATTCCTGATAGAATCTCATATTGGCCACCCGATGTTATTTGACTTCAGAAATGATTTTTTCGCCGTTGTCTCTAATAATGCCAATAGCGTCGTTTACGGCTTTACAGACCGCTCGGGATGAAATGCTGGCTCCGGTTACCGCGTCTATTCCGCCGCCATCCGCTTTGAGCGAAAGCGTGACTTCCAGCGGAACATTCTTAAACTGGTCGATAAACTTAGGCTCTTTTGTCCTTGTGCCCAGACCGGGGGTGTCGCTCATTGTCGTAATGCTGACGCCGGACAATCTTTTTGTTTCAAGGTCGTATCCAACCATCGCGCCCAAGTCGCCGCCGAAACTCCCCGCAAACGTCTCAAAGGCTATCGCCAACAGTTTTCCGTCTTTTTTCGCCGGATACACGGTAATTTCTCTTGCTGTTTCGCCTTCGCCGATCTGAATTATTCTCTGATCTTCGACAAGATTATTGTCGTAAGCGGGAAGAATGCTTTTAAGAGCCGGCTCTTTGAGGTACTGAAACTCAGCGGCGGCGATGGGTTTCGCGGTGACTTGGTTAATGTAACTGAGAGCCGCGCCGGTCGTTGCGGCTATCAAGGACAGAACCACTATCATTTTTATAATTTCACGCATCGGCGGCCGCCTCCTTGCTCTTTTTGGGAAGCCCCAGAATGGGCGGCCTTATCCTGTCGAAGAATGGAACCAGAAGATTCATCAGGAGAATGGCAAACCGCGCCGAGCCGTTGGCGTGAGTCCCGTGCGTCCTTATCACTATCGTAAGGGCGGCGCAACAGAGTCCGAACAGCAACTTTCCCCATTTGGTGTTCGGGCTTGTGGTGTGTTCGGGAGCCAAGAAGAAGATGCAGAACAGCGTCGTCCCGGACACCAGATGGAACAGAGGAGAAGCGTACATCGTCGGGTCAACCGCGTGATAAATGCCGCCGAAAATGAAAATACCGGCAATAAACCCTATGGGAACCTGCCAAGAGATGATGTTTCTGGCGATGAGAAACACGCCGCCTATAACCAGCGCCAGTCCCGCCACCGAACCTATGCCGCCCGGCTGAAAGCCTAGAAAACTGTCCAGAAGGCTGAACTGGTCGGACATCTGAACGCCGTATCTTTTCATTATCTCAAGAGTTGTTTGAGCGGGAAGCGATTCCGCGATGCCACCCCAGAGCGTGTGGTTCGGGCGAGGCCATTTGTTAATCAGACTCGGCCATGACAACAATAGAATCACCCAACCCACTATCACCGGGTTGAAAGGATATGCGCCTAAACCGCCGAAGAGCATTTTTCCAATAACGATGGAAGATCCCACTCCTACAACGATAACCCACCACGGCACATCCGCTGGAAGCATCAACACCAACAGCAGGCCTGTCAGCGCCGCGCTGCCGTCAGCTAGAGCGCTTGCGGGTTTTTTCAGAGCGCGAAGCATGAGGTACTCGAACACAACCGCCGCGGCCACAGCAACCGCGATAGCTCGGACGGCTCCGGCCCCGAACATATACACGCCCACTGCGATGGCCGGAATCAGCGCGATTATCTGGTTGTGCATTGTCCGCGCTATCGAGTTCCCGCCGTGTATATGCGGCCCGACATCGACAATCAACCCGGATGACTTCATAACATGTTCCCTTTCCTCGGCAGCTTCATCTGCTGCTTGGCGTTCTGAAAATACTGGAGCATCGGCCTGCGAGACGGACATATATATCCGCATACTCCGCATTCTAGGCAGGCCGTTATGTGTTTTTTGACGGTTTCATCGAAAACTCTGAACTGGCAGTGCCGGCTAAGCAAATTGGGTTGAAGGCGGGCCGGACAGAACTCTACGCACGCCCCGCAATTGATGCAGTTATTTTCGGCTATCGGCACCAGCTTGTCGGCTTTCAGAGCCACTATCGTATTGACGCCCTTCGTTAGCGGCATATCGAAGGAGAACTGGGACTTGCCTCTTATCGGGCCGCCGAAAACCAACTTCTTAATCGGGGCTTCAGGCACGTCGCAGAACTTCAGGATATCTCTCGCGGGCGTGCCTATCAGCGCGTCCACCGTCTGCGGTGGCGTAACGGCGTCGCCAGCCACTGTTACTATCATGCTCGTCTGCGGTATGCCGTCCCTAACCGCCTTCAACGCGGCGATGGCCGTCCTCAATGGAATCACAGCCACTCCTACCGACATCGGAGACGCTCCGGCGGGAATCTCCCGCCCGGTCAGCCTCCACACTGTAAGCTCTCTCAGCGTTCCGGGATATCTGCCCGACATTATTTTTACTTCGGCCTCTCCCGCCGCAGCTTTTTCAGCTTCTTTCCTCTGTGTGTCCAAACATGCCAGAACTGTTCTTCCGTTGACCCCGGAAAGTTTTTTCATCAGCTTAATCGCTTCGGGCACATCGTTCGACTGCCTTGTAATCATGTATTGATTTATAGATACGATAGGTTCTTCGTCGATTGCCGTCACAATCAGCGTGTCGACGGGAGGCAGAGGATCGCGCCCGACATGGGCGACCAGCCGGGACGGACACATGTAAGGATTGAATATTGAATCAATAGACGGCGGCGCAGGCCCTTCGCACATAATGCCCATACGCCGTATTCGGTGCAGCAATTCCCCGTTCGATTTTGATAAATAATCCGGATCGGGCGTTAACTCGACAGGTTTGCGCTTCCCCTCGGTTTTGATAACCACCACAGAGGAAAACCCGCCGTAGGGGTTCGGCTGGCGCTCGATGCCCACAACTTTGCCGTCCATCGGCGCGTGAACGTCCGCGGACATAAAGTCCATCGCCCACCCGATAGTCTGCCCGGCCTTTACCTCGTCCCCGGCTTTCACCACTGGCGCAGCCTCGGCTCCCTCGTGCTGCTTGAGATGAACATACAGGAATTCGGGAGCCGGCACGGCATTAACCGGCAGCTTGTCCAGATTCTTCGCCGCTCTCAACGGCATTAAAATCTCATACAGAGAATTCAGCATGATTCTCCACCCGGCGTTTCATTTTATACTGCAATATATTTAATATGTATGAACTGTATAAGGGGATATTCGGCGTATTCCGCAGCAGTGTCTTCATTGTTTTTGTTCAGGCGCTCACCACGCCATATTGCTAATTGCTATTAGTAATGTGCAAAAATTCACAATTCTCTTAAATAACCTAGACAAGATTATCAATAAAAAACGCCGCTGTCAATAAGGTTCCGCTGATTTTATCCGCGCCAATCTAGGGCCGGGTTTGAAGGCGCAATATTCCAAGATAGAACTCCTTTGTTGGAAAAATCAGATCGGCAAGTCTTCTTAAAATATTAAATTTGCGGGGCTTGCGCGGCTTATTGTATCATATTCCTCAATATATCTATTAACAGGAGCGGACAGGCATGCTGCAACCTCAACACGGCAAGGAGAAAAGACTGCCATTCTCAATCAGCGCTATGTACAGCGCCGGAAACATGTCAAGCCAGTTCCTTCAATGGGCTTTCGTCACTTATCTGGTTTATTACTATTCGCCGCCGGACAAGAACGGCCAGTTGCTCCCAATCGGAATAACAACCGCCGTGGTGGCGATCGGCAGATTCCTCGACGGATTTATCGAGCCGCTTACCGGATACTGGAGCGACAGGATGGACACGCGCTGGGGCCGCCGCATCCCGTTCCTTTTGTTCGCTGGGTTTCCGATGTGTCTGCTGTTTACATTGTTGTGGTTCCCGCCCTTCGCGCCGAACACGACCGGCATGATAATCTGGCTCGTCGCTATCTCGACTCTTTTCTGGTTCTGCATCACTCTGGTGTTCTGCCCATATCTGGCGCTGCTCACCGAAATCGCCCACACCAGCTCAGAGCGCATTTTCCTGTCCCAACTCATGCAGGTATTTCTCTTCGTGGCGACCGGACTCATCATGTACATGCCGACTCTGTTCGAGCCTATCCGCGAGAATCCTCAGATGTTCGTCATCATCGGAGCTCTCGCGCTCGTTTCGATATACACCACCGCGTTCGGCGTCCCCGAAAAGAAACTGACCAAAAAACGAGAGCCGGAAGAGTCGTACAGCCTTATTGAAGCCCTCAAATGGACTTTCACTAACAAGGCGTTCCTTGTTTATGTCATCAGTTCGCTGTTTC
>JAKQBV010000388.1 GCA_029573925.1 bacterium | reverse complement strand
GGGGGCGGCGCGGACGGCGGCGGACGGGGCCAAGCAGGGAGCGCCGGAAAAGTTCCCGAAAGAGGCTCTGCGGGCGGCGGCGTTCGCCGTGGACGCTGCGGCGATTGTTCTGATATCGATTCCATTGACGCTGATTTTCAGGGCGGCGTCCATGCAATGGATGTCGGACATAGGCGGGATGGGATACCCGGTGAGCGTGTATCTGTCGGTGTTGACGGTGTCGTCGTTGTATTTCATATTGTGGCACTGGCGGGGCGGGGCGACGCCGGGAAAGATGCTGCTGGGGTTGAAGGTGAAGGCGGCGGCGGGGGGCGGCCCGGTAAGCGCGGCGGCTTCCGCGTGGCGCTGGATCGGGATGCTGACGGCGATAATCTGGGCGGCGGCGGGCGCGGCTGTCATGTGGCGCATCATTCTCTGGGGGAAGTATCTGACCAAGGGGCTGTCTATGCCGCAGGCAGTGGTGGTTTTCGTATTCGGGGCGGCGGTCATGGCGGCGCTTTCATCAGGACTTTTGATAACGCTAGTCGGCAAACACAAAAGAGGATTTCACGACCTGCTCGGCGGAACTGTCGTCGAGAGGGAGATAATAAAGAACAGGAGACGGGAAAGTGAAAGTGAAACCGGAGAAGTACCCGTTCGCGGGGATTAAGAATGGAAGGCTGACATTCGGAGGAGCGGACGTCGCGGCGATGGCGAAGAAGTTCGGCACGCCGCTTTATCTGTTCGACGAGGATGGATTCAGGTCGCGGTGCCGGAGTTTCAAGGCCGCGTTCGAAAGCGGTTACGGAGATGTGTTGGCGCTGTTCGCCAGCAAGTCGCTGACGACGCTTGCGGCGCTTGCGATAGCAAGCGACGAAGGGCTGGGGCTGGACGTGGCGAGCATGGGCGAGCTGGCCGGGGCAGAGCGCGTCGGAGCCGACATGTCGAAGGTGGTCCTGCACGGCAGTTTCAAAAAGGAAGATGAACTTGAGAGAGCAATGAAGGCCGGCGTGGGCAGGATAGTTCTGGATTCTGCGCTGGAGGCGGACGCGGCGGACAGGGCGGCGCGGCGGCTGGGAGTCAAGGCGAAGGTCATGCTGCGGGTGACGCCGGGCATCGAGGCGCACGTTCATGAGATGGTGCAGGTGGGCAAGCTGGACAGCAAGTTCGGGGTTCCGCTCGAAGGCGGGGCGGCGAAGGAGCTAATCGGACACATAATCAAGAAGCGCAACCTCGATTTCACTGGGATACACTACCACATCGGCTCGCAAATACTGGAGACGGAGCCGTTCCGGGCGGCGGTGGCGCGCGCGGCGGCGTTCATGTCGGAACTCAAGAGCGACTACGGCCTGACGCTGCGCGACCTGAACATCGGCGGCGGGTATCCGGTGAGGTACGACAGCGCGCAGGCGATGGTGAGCGAGGCGAAGTTCGCGGCGGCGGTATGCGGCGCGCTTAAGAAAGAGTTGCGGGAACGCAAACTTGAGGCTCCGAGGCTGATGCTGGAGCCGGGGCGGGGAATCGCCGGCCCGTCGGGGATGACTGTTTACACGATAGGACCGGTAAAGACCATTCCCGGCGTGCGCAACTACATCAATGTGGACGGCGGGCTGTCGGATAACCCGCGCCCCGCGCTTTA
>JAKQBV010000385.1 GCA_029573925.1 bacterium | reverse complement strand
TGAATAAAACTCTTTTTCAGGGACGACTATTATAGTATTTGAGGAAGTTATATCAACAGAAAACGATTCAAAAGAGAAGGGTTCGTTCGAGTTCGCTCCTTCAATGGAGCAAAGCGACACGAACGGCTATTATACATAAAGCAACTTAAGCGGCTATTTGGATTTATAGTAAATCATGAAACCGTTTGCTATTTTGCGTTCGCCTGAAGGCAGTTCGTTCATGATTTTATCGCCAATCGCCATCGCGCTCGATCCGCCTCCGTCAAGGTTCACCGCGTCAACCGCGCCGAGGTTTTTCATCAGGGACGCAAGTTCGTCGAGGGTCATCCCGATGCTCCGGGTTGAACGCCCTTCGACCACCACGAAAATCAGGCGGTTGTCCGCCGTCGCGCCGACCGCCGTTCTGGGGTTTCTCGCCGTTATAATCTGAGATGTGAAAGTAAAATCCTCTATAAGGTTGGCTTGAATTGCGCCCTCTCGGACGAGCATCGGCCCTGCGGAAACGCCGTAAGCGATATTCCTGATGTCTGGGTATGAGGAGAGAAGGAGCTTTACGCTCCCTCCAACAGCAAGAGGAGTCAGGAATTCGGAGTGCGAATCATCCGCGGACAGCACATAACCGTCTGCGGGTATAGCTGTGTCGCCGTCGCCGAAAGCGGAGATTTTGTCGCCGCGAACGACAACCTCGCGGCGGCCCTTCGCGGTTCCGGTCTTCTTTCCGTATTCAGGTGTAAATACCGCTATCTCGCCTTTGTTCGGTTTTATGTTCAGCCTGTGGACAAAATAAGACTTCTGGCCGTCAGCCCTGACGCCTATCTCCGCGTTCGGACGGATAAAAACCGGCTTGCCTTTATTGTCCACGCCGAAAAAGCCCCTGAATCTGTCCGGCAGAGTGAGGGCCTTGCCTTTGACGATAAGCAGGTCGATAGGCGCGCCGTTTTCAGTGTTGAAATAGCCGCCGTTGACGCCTATGGCAGCGCCCTTCCTTTTTACCATCGATGAGAGGTTCTCAAGTCCGCCGAGTCTGTCTTCCCCTATGCACATGCCGAGCGATATGTTCGGGTCGTCGAGGTCAACTTCGAGAACATGATAAGCCATAGGCCCGGCTGGGGTCATTGTTTCTGTCGCCGAATAATCAATACCCGGAAGCGGCTGCTTGCTCCTCTTTTTATCTTCTAGTTTTCGCGGAATCACGACGACAAGCGACGGACCGCCCTCGTGCGGAACTATGGTGTAAGGCATTAGGAAAGCGAGGTCGAGCACGACGCGCACTGTTTCGGGATTGGGTTTTCCGACACGCGCGCCCTTAAGCAGCGCGTCGTCATATTTCTGTTCCGACATTTGAGCGGCGCCGGGAAAGTCAATCACAACGCGGGGAGGATTGCTCAAAATGAAACTGCTCGTCTTCGCCTCTTCCTTGAGGCGTATAAGCAACTTGACGGAAGCTCCGTCGGAAATGTTTTTTATCTCAATAAGGTCCGCCGCCCTCAATGGGAGGCAGATGGCTGAAAGCGAGACAGCGACCAGCGCCATGATTTTTACGAGCCTCGTCATAAGGTGACAATCCTCCGCGTCTTGTGTTTTATCAATGCCATCTTGTCGCCGCAGGCCTCTGCCATACGTGTTGAGGGTTCCACAGTTCCCCTTTTACGGTGAAACCTGAAGAGAATGTGGCGAGAGACCCGAAATCCTCAATAAAAACGAACGGAGCGATTCCGACGAAATTCCGGGCCGATTCGGGGGCCATCCGCGCGAAACCGGCCAGATTCAACATGCCGTTCAACCCGATAGTCCCGGACACATCGACGGAAATACCGTTGCCTGTCAGCGACGCGCTTTTCACTTTCACAAAATTGTCGGTCAGTTCGAAAGATGACTGGAACGAGTCGAAATCGACTGTCTGATAAGGAACGCCGCGCCTGCCGGCGTACGGATTAGAGAAACTGCCGTTTCTTATCGAGAGACTGCCTGAACCGGACGCGGCTCCCGCTCTGTTGAAAGAGCCGCGCGCGTTCAACTCCAGAATCGCTGAGCCTGAAATCCTGCTCCTAAAAGAAGGGAAAAAAGCGGCGAACTTTTCCGAGTCGGGAATTTTTGCGGAAACTTTCAGCGACCACGGCGCGCCCGGCGTGAACAGAGACCCGAAAGAAAAGCCGCCTATCGCCGCTTCTCCCGTCGCCGAGAAATCATTCGCCTCAATAAGAATGTTTTTCAGCCTCAGTTCCCCTCTTCCGCCTCCGATGTCGGCGGTTAGGGATTTGAATGGAATCGAAGTCGGCCTTGTTCGGCGCTCATCCGTCGAGAATAAATCGGGAGACGGCAGTTTCAAAGTTCCGTCTGTGACATGCGCCTTTCCGCTTTCGATATTCAACGAGAAATTTTTCAGTCCGCCGGATATCATGGCCTCACCGTTAAGAAGCCCCGCAGGAGAATAAATAAAACCTGACATGTCTCTGAGGAGCCTCTGCAAGCGCATGTTTTCAATCGACACCGACATGATGAAAGGCATGTCAGACGAATTAAAATCGATGGTTCCGGAAGCGGTGGCGCGTTCGACGCCTACCCCGGCTTTCAACTCCGTCACGCGCATAATACCCTTCGTATATGAAAACGACATATCGAAATCTTTCAGGGAGGCTTTGCCTTCTAGTTGGGGCTGAGTCGGGAATCCGCGCGCCGCGAGAACAAGTTTTCCGGAACCGCCGGGAAGCTTCGCCGCGCCCGGCCCCTCAAACAGCGAGTTTTCCAGAGTGTCCCTCAAATTAGAGAAATTGAACGCGTCGGATGAATAAGAAACATCCATGCCGATTTCCTTTGAGCACGGAGTGAAAATGCCAGATAGAAAAGAAGGCGAACCTATAACATCAGCCTTCATATCCAAAGCCAGCATACCGTCTGTTGTCTTTAACATGACGCCGTTCATGCCGGCGAGCCGAAGAGGCTCGAACCAAGCGGCTCCCGGCGGAGGCTCCATTTTTACAACCGCCCCCCTGACCGATACGCGCGCCGGAAACGAGCTTTTGAAAGCGGCGCGGTCGCACTCCTCCAGCGCCTTGAGCCACGCGCCCGCGTTGTAAGCGCCCTTCTCGTCTCTGTAAATCGTTATTTCCGGGCTGTCTATCGAAACCTCCCTCAACACCACGCGCCCTAAGAGCAGAGATGGGATGTCCGCCGCAAGCTCCGCCTTCTTTATGGAGATATCGGGGATGCTCAGAGAACTGTCTTTCGACACCGCGCTCACGCCGATCAATTCAATGCGCAAACCGGGCGACACCCTTATTTCGTCGATTGTCACGTCGCCCTGAATTGAAGAGCGCACATATTCAGCCGCCCGTCCGCGGACTTTCAGCACAGACACCAGAAGAATGGAATAGAAGACTGTGAGAGCGGACAACACGCCGATTATCGGCGCCGGATTCCGCTTCATCCATTCCCAAACCAGTTCTGCGACCGCTAATATGAAAGTTGTCGCCTTGTCTAATATCGCCATATTGCTCCGAGCGCTGACAATCACCGTCCCCTATTCTAACAATGTTAGCGAATAATTTCTCAAAAAAGTTTCCGAAAGCGAAAAAAGCCCTGTTCGTTTGCCGTCATATTGGAAAAGCAGTTGATAAATTCAGCGAAATATATAAAATTAAAATGGTTTTGGAGAGATGGCCGAGCGGCTGAAGGCGCACGCCTGGAAAGTGTGTTAGGCGCGAGAGCGTCTACGTGGGTTCAAATCCCACTCTCTCCGTATTGTTTTCCGATTGGAATATAAGAAAGCGCAGAATATCTTTATCGCGAGTCAAGAGTAGAGCGACGGCGCTATAGCGCGGGTTAGTATTTAAGCATCCGTTGAGCATCCTCTTTCGGCGTAACGCGCGCGGCGCACACTTTCAATTCGGGTATCTTGGCTATCGGGTCGAGCGCGGAGTTTGTGAGCGCGTTGGCAGCCGCCTCGGCGAAATGGAAAGGTATAAAGATAGAGCCTGCGGGAACCGCGTCCGAAATGGCCGCCGCGATGCTTATCGCGCCTCGTCTTGATGTGACGTCGCAGAACTGTCCGTCGGCGATATTAAGGCTGCGAGCGTCTTCGGGATTGATCTGAAAAGACGCCAGAGGCACATGCTCGTCGAGGGGCCGGGAGCGCCGGGTCATCGTACCGGTGTGATAGTGATAAAGTATGCGCCCTGTGATGAGAGTCATCGGGTAATCGGCGTCGGGAACCTCGTCGGGGCCGGAGAATTCGACCGCCGCAAACTTGCCTTTTCCGCGAGTGAACGCGCCTGTGTGAAGTATGGGTGTTCCGGGATGCGATTTAGACGGACAAGGCCAGTGCACGGCCTCCCTGTCGATGCGCTCATAGTCCACCCCGCCGTAGCTGGGCGTAAGAGACGCTATCTCCTCCATTATCCGCTCCGGGCTTTCATAGTCCATTCTATAGCCAAACCGCATCGCCAACTCGCCGATGATGCGCCAGTCCTGTTTGCTATCGCCGGGAGCCGCCACCGCCGCCCTTACTCGTTGCACGCGCCGCTCCGTGTTGGTGAAAGTTCCATCCTTCTCGGCAAAGCAGACGGCTGGGAAAACAACGTCCGCCAGTTTTGCGGTCTCTGTGAGAAATATGTCCTGAACAATAAGCAAGTCCAATTTTTCCAAAGCTTTGCGCACATGGCCCGTGTCGGGGTCGGACACCATAGGGTTTTCGCCCATGATGTACATCGCTTTAATATCGCCTTTTATTGCGGCGCGCATCATTTCTGTGGCGGTCAGTCCGACGGATTCAGGAAGTTCCGCTTTCCATGCGGCGGAGAACTTTTTCCTAGCGTCGGAATTGGAAACCTGCTGATATCCGGAAAAGACGTCGGGCAGAGCGCCCATGTCGCAGCTTCCCTGCACGTTGTTCTGGCCTCTGAGAGGATTGACGCCTGTTCCGTGCTTGCCGATGTTGCCGGTCAGCATCGCAAGATTCGCGACGGACATGACGTTGTTCGTGCCGGATGTGTGCTGCGTGATGCCCATTGAGTAAAGGATGGCGGCTTTTTCGGCTTTGGCGTAAACGCGAGCTGCGGCGCGCAGGTCGTCCGCCGGGATGCCCGTGATATTCTCCACATATTCCGGCGTGTATTTCTTGACCGCCGACTTCATTTCTTCGAAGCCTTCGGTGCGGTTCTCTATAAACGACGCGTCATGCAGCCCTTCGCTGATGATTACGTTGATGAATCCGTTTATCCATGCGACATCCGAGCCGGATTTCTGGGAAAGGTGGATTTTCGCGATATCGCAAAGCTGGATGCGGCGAGGTTCGACGACAATAATCTTAGCGCCGCGCCTTGCAGCCTTTTTCACTTGAAGCGCGATTATCGGGTGCGTCTCGGTGGTGTTCGACCCGGTTATCAGTATGACGACATATTCTGTGTCCTCCCTGATTCACTGCCGCGTATAGAGAGCACCCCCACACGGTTCGGGGGTGCACGTAGCCTCTACCAAGGAAGCCAGGGA
>JAKQBV010000371.1 GCA_029573925.1 bacterium | reverse complement strand
GCTCCTGTGATGAAGCCGGGCGCCGAGAGCAGGGAAGTTTATTTCCCGCCCGGTGAATGGATCGATTTCCACACAGGCGAGAGGATGCCGGGCAGCCGCAGAAAAACGATTCCCGCGCCGCTGGACGTAATTCCGATTTACATAAGGTCGGGTTCGATTATCCCGACGACCGTCGAGATGAGCCACATAGAGATGAAACCCGCCGATCCGCTGATTCTCAACATCGAACACGGCGCGCCCGCGTCTCTTCTTTACTATGAGGACGACGGCGAAACGTTTGCTCACGAATCCGGCGCTTTCAACAAAATTAAATATACATACGCGGAAAAAGAAGGGACTGCGATCTTTGAAGCTGAACCAGTCGTGGACGGAATTCGGCCGGATAGGACACGCGTGGTCGTCAAACTCAGAGGGCTGCCCGGATTTCCCTCAAAGATTCTTCTCAACGGAAAGCAGGTCCACGAGGGATGGATGGAGTCATCAGTATCTGAAGCGCCCGACGATGGCTGGAACTACATCGCTGAAACGAAAACTCTCTGTGTGGGTTATCCCGAAAAAATGAAGCCTGTCCGTATCGAGATATCGTAAGCCTTGATTAAAACGAATCCATCATTAGGATTCGGGAGCGATTGTTCAGAGCGGATGAAATGCGAGGCGCAAGGCGCGTTTTTTTTGTAGGGGCGGGGCTTGCCCCCGCCCGATAACAGAGACAGGGCTGGGGCAAGCCTAGGGCGGGGGCAAGCCCCGCCCCTACAGCAAAATGTTGGGTGGCGCTCACAAACTTGCTTTGTGCGTGAGAAGCAGTTCGACGCTATGAAAATTGCCCCGGTTCGTCGGCTCTATCGACGAATCCGGATTAAAACCGCGTACGCGCAGGAGGCGATTATGGGCGGAGATAAGATTAAAATAATTGTCGCCGGCCACTCAGGATTCTGCGGCGGGGCGAAACGCGCTATGGAGCTTGCGGCCTCGGCCGCTGAAACGGGACGCCATGTATATACGCTTGGCCCTCTGCTCCACAATCCCGAAGCGTTGAAAACGCTGAAACAGATGAAGATAAAAGTCGCCGCCGGAGTTATTGACATTCCGCCGGGAGCGACGGTTGTGTTGCGCGCTCACGGCGCAACGCCCGGCGAGATAGAGACATTGCGGGCGGCGGAAGCCAAGATAGTGGACGCCGTATGCCCGTTCGTAGCCGGGATTCATGAAAAGATACGCGCTCTGAATCAGCGAGGCGCGGTCGTGTACATAGCGGGCGACGCCGCGCATTCGGAGACGGCGACGCATTCGAGCGTATGCGCTCGCATAGGCGGCGTTTTCGCCGCCGCCGCCGAAGCCCGCGCCGCGAAGCCGCCTGTAGGGCGTCCCGCCGCCCTAATAGCTCAGACATCTTTCGACAGGTCGGAATTCGCCGAAATCGCAGCCGCGCTGTCCGCGCGAATTCCGGAAATTGAAATCCACGACACCCTGTGCGACTGGATGCGGAAAGCCAGAGAGAGCGCGGAAAAAGTCGCGCGCGAAACGGGGTTGATGATAGTGGTCGGAGGGCGCGCGAGCGCCAACACTTCGCGGTTGTTCGACGTGTGCGTCGCAGCGGGCGCGCGCGCTTTTCTTGTGGAGACGGCGGACGAAATTCTGCCTGAACATGTCGCTGGAGCAAGTTCCATCGGCGTCGCCGCCGGCGCTTCGACCCCTCCTGAATCTATCGACAGAGTCATAAGAAAACTGGAAACTGTCGCTGAGGGGATATAGAATGTTCATTGTGAGCCGCGCGGAGACGTTGTGGACGCGACGCTCAAAAAGCCCGGCCCTGCCGGGCCTCGAAGGGAGCGCCATCAGATGAAAGCAATCGTCACGGGAGGAGCCGGGTTCATCGGCTCCAATCTCGCCGATGCCCTTATAAATCTCGGCTGGTCGGTTTCAGTGGTGGACGATTTATCTTCAGGAAAAACGGAGAACCTGAATCAGGCGGCGAAGTTCTTCAAAAAAGACATTGTCGACCCGACAGTCAGAGAGGCGTTCGAGGAAACTCGGCCGGACGTCGTCTTTCATCTCGCCGCCCAGATAAGCGTCGCGGACTCCGTGCGCAATCCCGTGAAGGACGCGCGAATCAACCTCGAAGGCTCCATCAACCTGCTCCAATCGTGCGTGGAGTTCGGAGTTGGGAAATTCATATTTTCGTCTTCCGGCGGCACGATATACGGCGAAACGCCGGGCGAGCCGGCGACGGAGCAATTCCCTCTGCGCCCATTCGCGCCCTACGGCATAAGCAAGATGGCTCTGGAAAGCTACTTGAAGTTTTTTTCCGTCGAACACGGCCTCAAGTATACATCGTTGCGGTACGGCAATGTTTACGGTCCGAGGCAGGACCCTCACGGCGAGGCCGGGGTGGTCGCAATTTTCGCCCGCGCGATGCTCGAAGGAAGGACTCCCACTATTAACGGCGACGGCTCATGCCTGCGAGATTATGTGTTTGTCGGAGACGTCGTCAGAGCCAATATCGCCGCTATCGACAAAGGCCACAACGGAGCTTTCAATATCGGAACAGGGAAAGCCACGGATGTGAACGAGCTTTACGCGCTGCTCAGCTCGGAGACGGGTTTCGGCGCTCCAGCAAACAGAGGCCCTTTCAGAGCGGGAGACCTTAAAAGAAGCGTGCTCAACAACGCTCTCGCCGGCGAAACGCTCGGTTGGTCGCCTCAAGTTCCGCTCGATGAAGGCATGAAGCTGACTGTGAACTTTTTCAGAGAACAGGCCGCGCGGAACAAGGCGCGCGAATGAAACCGGATTCTTCGTCGGAATTCGGAATATATCCACCGGGCGGCGAGTCAAAGCCTGATGCGTCCCGCGATCTCCACTCAAATATTCGGTCATAACAAACTTGTCGCTTCCGATATCCGCATGATTCGCGAATCGGGTTTCGACGCGGTGGAAGTTTACGGCGTCCCTCCTCATTTCGACTTTATGGATTCGGGGAGCGTATCCGAGTTTTCCGCGATGCTCGATGGAGAGGGAGTGCATGCGGTCTCCGTTCACATGCCGTATATCGACCCGGCGGGCGGAGGCGCGGCGGCGCGCGTCTCGATTACGTCAGGCGGCGCGGATAACGTGAAGAGAGCGACAGCGCGGGCGCTGGCGTGCGTCGAGTCTGCGGCTGTTCTCCGCGCCCCAGTCGTCGTCGCGCACTGCGGCTCTTACAACGACCCGCTTAACGGCGAAACGGCTTCCAACCTCGCGTCGTTCATCGCCACTGTCGCCGCGGCATTTAAATCGGCGGGCGTCAGGCTGACTCTTGAAAACGTCGCTTCCGCTTTTTCATCGTCAGTTTGTCTGCCGAGATTTCTTGCGGCCAATTCATTCGGGATTGCCGGCGTTTGTTTCGACGCCGCTCACGCGCATATAAGCGAAGACTCCGCTCGAGCCGTTTTTAATTACGGAAGTTTGATTGAACACGTTCATATATCAGACAACGACGGGAGGCGGGACCGCCACTTGTTGCCGATGAGCGAAGGCTGCTCCGTGGATTGGCCGTCCGTCGTAGGCGCGCTGAAAGCTGTTAAGTATTCCGGAAGCGTGACGCTGGAAGCGAGGCCTGATTCGGCCCCGTCGTCGTTTCTCAAATCCTGCCGCAATGTGTTCGACGCTCTCAAAATATACGGGGACTAAAAAGGCTATGAACGACGCGCCGATAAAAAAACTGATTGAAGAGAAATACGGAGACGCGGCTTACACTCTTGAAAGGCTCGCCGGAGACGCCTCCGACAGGTCTTTTCACAGGGTTAGAATAATCGCGCAACCTTCATCAAGCGCGCGCGCGTCCGCCGTTCTGATGGTTCTCGGAAGCCCGGAGACTGACCCTGACATGCCTTTCCTGAATGTCGCGTCTTTTATGCGTCGGGCAGGGCTTCCGGTTCCGGAAATCTTCGCCGTCGATCTGTCCGCCGGACTTATTCTCATGGAGGATTTCGGCGACGCGACGCTGGAAGACGCCATTCGCGGCGCGTCTCCCATAGCGGTTGAAGACCTTTATAAAAAAGCCGTCGAATTGATGCTCGACATACAACTGGAAGGAACGCGGTTGAAAGATAATTCATGCGTCGCGTTCAATCTGGCTTTCGATGTCGATAAACTCATGTTCGAGTTCAATTTCTTCAAGGAACACGCGTTGCTCGGATATAAGAACGCGAAACTCAGCGAATCGGAAAGCGCGGCCATTAACGAAGGATTCATGCATATCTCCGAAACTCTGTCAGCGCAGCCGAGATATCTGACGCACCGCGACTATCACAGCCGGAACATCATGGTTGCGGCGGACGGCGAACTTGGGTTGGTCGATTTTCAGGACGCGCGCCTCGGCCCTCTTCAATACGATCTTGTCTCTCTACTGCTTGATTCTTATGTCGAACTGCCTGCCGGGCTGGTTGATTTTATGAAGGAATATTACTTCAGCCGTCTCGCAGAGCGAACAGGCGAAGAGCCTGACCGCGAACAATTCGATATGATTTATGATTACATGGCGTTTCAGAGATGCGTGAAGGCCGCAGGCTCGTTCGCTTTTCTGGATTGCGTAAAAAAGAAAAACAGGTATCTAAAATACTTTGCGCCGTGTCTTGCGAAAGCGAGAGTTGCGGCGTCCGCACGGCCTGAACTTGAGGCGCTGGCTGACGCGATTTCCGTCTATGTCGAGGAGTTGAGACAACCATGAAGGCGATGCTTCTTTGCGCGGGACTGGGCGTCAGGCTAAAGCCTTTGACCGAGCATGTTCCCAAACCGATGCTGCCTGTCTTCGGAAGACAGACCGCCGATTACGCGCTCGAATCGCTCGCCGAAGCCGGAGTAACCGACGTAGTGGTCAATCTGCACCATCTTCCAGACAAGGTGAAATCCTCGCTTGGAACGCGGTCTCGCGGAATGAACATTCATTACAGTTTTGAGCCTGCGCTTCTAGGCCCGACAGGAGGGATACGAAAAGCGCTCCCGTCGCTAGGCGACGAGCCTTTCATCGTGGTCAACGGAGACGCGCTGATGGAAATCGATTTCAAGTCCATGATGCGCGCGCACATATCAAACGGCGCGGCCCTCACCATTGCCGTCGGCCCCGGACATGACACGCCGGATATTCGTGCGGTCGGCGTCGATC
>JAKQBV010000366.1 GCA_029573925.1 bacterium | reverse complement strand
ATCCCCTTCAACCCGGCCTCAAGCAGCCTCGGCGCGTAAGAGTCCATCCTGCAACTTGTCGTCGGGCCGGCGGAGCCGATTGCCTCTCCCGGCTTAGCCGGCGTCGGGCCGACGTAGTACACTATCTGCCCCGAAAGCTCGAACGGCGGGGCCTGCCCCGCGTCCAACGCCTCGACTATCCTCTTGTGCGCCGCGTCCCTTGCGGTGTACACCACGCCCGAAATCCTCACAACATCTCCGGCGCGGAGCGATTCGACCGCCTCTTCCGCGAGCGGACTTTCCACTTTGATTATTGTTCCGCTCATAAGACGACCTCCGCGCTCCTGTGCGCGTGGCACTCGATATTCACGGCCACAGGCAGGCTTGCGATATGGCACGGATGCGATAGAACGTGGACCGCGAGCGCGGTCGTCACGCCCCCCATGCCCTGCGGCCCGATTCCCAGATTATTTATCTTTTCGAGAATTTCTTTTTCAAGAGTTTCCAGAGCCGGGTCAGGATTGGGAGAGCCGATTTCTCTGAATAAAGCTTTCTTGGCGAGCAGCGCGGCAACCTCGAACGTGCCGCCCATGCCGACGCCGACCACAATCGGCGGGCACGGGTTCGCCCCCGCCGCGTCCACCGCGCCGACCACGAACCTTATGACGCCCTCCCTGCCCTCGGCGGGCGTGAGCATCGCCAGCCGCGACATGTTCTCGCAGCCTCCGCCCTTCGCCATGAACCTGATTGAAATCCTGTCTCCGGGAACCTCTTCGAGATGAATGACCGCAGGCGTGTTGTCCTTGGTGTTCACGCGATCCAGCGGCCCCCGGACAATGGATTTTCTGAGGAACGCCTCTTCGTATCCGCGTCTTACGCCTTCATTGACGGCGTCCGTCAGAGTCCCGCCTGCGATAACCGCTTCCGCGCCTTTTTCGATAAAGAAAACCGCAACCCCGGTATCTTGGCAGATTGGGCGTTTTTCATCGCGTGCCACCCGCACGTTTTCCAGCAGAGAATCCAGAATCTCCGCTCCCGCCGGGGAAATCTCCCTCGCCCGCGCCGCGGCGAGCGCCCGCTCCACATCCGCAGGAAGGTCGCTCGCGCTCCGCGCGCAAAGCTCTTTTGCCGCTTCTACTATCGTTTGAAAATCAATTTTTCTCATATAGGCACATTTCACGAGCGCAACCCTGCGCGCTTCTATCAAAAGGAAAATAAATTATACACTAAAATGAAATCAAAGAGAATTGATTCGCGTGGGATATCAGGCGATGGAAAACCCGGCGTCTCAACTTAGATTTTCGATGACGGCGTCGGCGAACTGGGAGCATTTCAGCAGAGTCGCGCCGGGCATCTGCCTGTGCAGGTCGTAAGTAACGCGGCCCTGAGAAATTGATTTCTCGATAGCTCCGATAATCGCGCGCGCCGCTTCGTCCCATCCCATGTGCTCGAACATCATCACGCCGGAAAGAATCACGGAGCCGGGATTCACTTTGTCCTGTCCGGCGTACTTCGGGGCGGTTCCGTGGGTGGCCTCGAAGACGGCTGCCGCGTCGCCGATGTTGGCTCCGGGAGCCATGCCGAGTCCGCCCACCTGCGCCGCGCACGCGTCCGACAGGTAGTCCCCGTTCAGGTTCAGGGTGGCTATCACTTCGTATTCGTCCGGGCGCAGAAGAACCTGTTGGAACATGGCGTCCGCGATGCGGTCTTTTATGACCACTTTGCCTTCCGCGCTCTTGCCTTCCCAGATTTCGCTTTCGGCTATCGTCTTATCGGCGAACTCCTCGCGCGCAAGCTCGTATCCCCATTCCTTGAACGCGCCTTCGGTGAACTTCATGATGTTGCCTTTGTGGACGAGGGTCACAGAGGAGCGGCCCTTCGCTATGGCGAAATTTATGGCTCTGCGGACAAGCCGGCGGGAGCCTTCGCGGCTGACCGGCTTTATGCCTATGCCGGAGTCGGCGCGCACATTGCGCCCCATCTCGTTGTTCAGGAAAGAAATGACTTTCGCCGCTTCGGGCGTGCCTTCTTTCCATTCGATGCCCGCGTAAACGTCTTCCGTGTTTTCTCTGAAGATGACGACATTGAGTTTCTGCGGCTCGCGAACCGGAGCGGGAGTTCCGGCGAAATACCGCACCGGCCTCACGCACGCGTACAGGTCAAGCTCCTGCCTGAGAGCCACGTTCAGACTGCGTATGCCGCCGCCGACGGGCGTGGTGAGCGGCCCTTTGATTGCCACCGCGTATTCGGAGATCGCGTCTATGGCGCTCCTCGGCAGCCACTCGCCCGTCTCCGCGTGGGCCTTTTCTCCGGCAAGAATCTCCATCCAATGGATTTTCCGCTTCCCGCCATAAGTCTTTTCCACCGCCGCGTCTAAAACCCTCTTAGACGCCGCCCAGATGTCCACTCCCGTGCCGTCCCCCTCGATGAAAGGAATAATGGGGTTGTCCGGAACGATTGCGCGGCCTGCGGCCATCTTTATTTTTTCTCCGCCCTGTGGCGCGACGTAGTATGCCATGTCAAAAATCCCTTTCCAAAAATATGACTTTGAAGATTAAGCGCAAAAGCGCGACGCGTCAAGACGCATGCCCGCGCAAGAGCGCATATCACGCAAGAAGGGAGTTTATTGCTTTCTCAAGAGAGGAGGGTTCCGCTTGGCTTGCGACAGTCAAAGAGCGGCATTTCAGCCGGGAGCGCATTTCTCCGGCAAATACCGGATCGTCAGTCGCGATAAGCGCGGGAGGAAGAGGCCCGGCGGCGCGAGAGTAAGCCATTGCCGCAGCGTCGGCGCCTATGCCGGATGTCTTTGGGCCGAACAGAACAAGCCTGACGCCTCCCCGCGCGAGCAGATCCGAGGCTTCATCTATCGATGTGGCCACTATCACGTTGTGCGCCTCTGTTTCGGGCATTTCGGTGACCGCCGTCAGGATGTCGGGAGTAGCGTCGAAAAGCAGAATAGTTCCGCTTGAAGCGGCCTCCGCCGGCATGTTGTTTTCAGCGTCATCCTTGTCGGCAAAAACAACTGATATCTCAGTCCCGGAACCCGGAGCGCTTTCAAGTCTGATCTCCGCCTCGTGAATCGACGCAATTTGTTTCACCATGTCGAGCCCCAGCCCGGTTCCGCCGTACTGCCGCGTGGAGGTGTCGTCTATCTGATAGAACCTCTCGAATATCCTGCTATGCTCGGTCGGAGAAATTCCTATGCCGTTGTCTTTCACCGCGACTATGACGGACTTGCCGGAGCGTTTGGAAGCGACTTTTACAGAGCCGCCTTCGGGGGTGAACTTCACCGCGTTGCTGATAAGATTCGACAGAAGTTTCTGGAACATTGACTCGTCGGCGAAAACCCATTCTGCGTCTCTCGATATTTCAACCGAAGCGCTAAGTTTCTTCGCGTCGATTTCGTCCCTGAACTTGTCGATGGCTTCGCGAGCCGCCATGTCGAGACTCAACTCTCTCTTCGCCAAGCCCATCGCGCCCATCTCTATTCTGGCGCGCAGTATCAGGTTGTCTATCAGGTCATTCAACTGCCAGCCGCGCTTGAGAATCACTTTTAATTTCTCCGCAAACTTCTCCGGCAGCGCCCCGTATCTCTCCTTCTGCGCCATGTCCAGATTGCCGAGCATGACAGATAGAGGGGTTCTCAGTTCGTGCG
>JAKQBV010000342.1 GCA_029573925.1 bacterium | reverse complement strand
CGCAGAGAGCGTATAGGTGATTGGCCCGTCAGGTCTCTCAAGGCCGAAAACTGCGAGATCGTATTCTAAAACCTACCCGCCCCTCCACCCCTTTTCGATGAGGGTTGGGTTACGGTGGGTTGACAGCCTTTATCATAGGTGCATATTTCTTTGCCGCCTGAGCACGATCAGGCCGCCGCCCCTGACGCTATCCGCTCAAGACAATCCATACATACATCGCCTTCAGCAACCGCGCCACTGACCAGACTCATCCGCCTGAACGCTCCTCCGCAGACCGCGCAGGGCGCAAACCCGAACGGCGCTCGCGGCCTCGTTCTGCGGACCGGAGACAGCTTCAACGGCTCGCTCATCCTCGCGCCGCAGCGCGAACATGCGAACTCCTCTCTTTCACGCTCCCTTTTCCCCGTGCCGACCCAGTAGTGGACGCATCCGGGATTCCCCCTGACAATCCACTCTCGGCATTGCGCCGCGCCAGCCGCCGCCGTTACCTGCTGTGATAGATTCATTCCCGTCCTCCGACAAGTTTTCCGCCGCTTCCTCCTCGATCCGGCTGAGGAACAACGGATTATTTGTTTTTATATTGTTATTCACGCCCGCTTTGCCCGGCGCTATAATAAACAAGGCAAAGCAGGCGGCCGGCCTTTGACCCCGCAGCAGCGGGACTCCCGCCGGGAAAGCATTTCCGGCGCTCCGAGCGCCGGAAGGCTGGCCTACCACTTATGCCAACTATATTACCGGATTAGGTAGGTGGTTGTCAAGTGGGCGATAGAAAAATATTTTCTTCCCGGCTCCACGAAATCGTCATGGACTTAGTCGAGGGAACAGGCAGGGCGCAGACGGCGGCCGACCTCGGCCTCACAAACAACTTTTTTTCTCCCAGCAAATACAGCGCTGACAAATTCGCCGGAAAGCACATCGGCCATCTAGACGCGCTGGAAGAATATTTCGGAGTAGACCTGCTGGGAGGAAGCGCGAGCGCTCTTGCCCGCGAGATCGAACGCGCCGAGACGGACGGCAGACTTACGCGCCACGACCGCAACGCCATACTCTCAATCGTCCGCGCCGCGCGCGAAAGGGCCGACGCCCCGCTGCGCGGCAAATCCGCCGTAGATGAAATTGCCAAACGCGGACGCTCAGGCCGCTGACACAACGACCCGCGCGAGCGCTCATCGGCATGCCGCCTCTCTTTCCTCCCGCCCTCTCTTCATTTGGGCAGATACACAGAGATGCACACCCAGTCTCCCACGCACTCTATGTCATCTCGGTAAATGTCTTTTCCCGCAAGTATCCATCTGATTATCTCTTCTCTCTTCTCCTCGTCAAACTCTTCTATTTGTCTGTCCAACACCGCACCTCCCCCTAAGAGGCGCTGTACGCGCGTTCAGTACCCCGATTGTATCAGACGGTTGTGACAAAAAAAGCCGCCGCCCGGCAATAAACGCGCCGCTTATCCCGGACGGCGGCCCCCTGCCGCTGTCGCGGCAAGGCGATAAGTGCATGTCACATCTAAAGCGGCGCGTTTCTCCCCTATTCTGCCACTCCCCGCTTAACAAAGCCGTTAAGCGTTTTAAAAAAGAAAAAAAGATTAAGGGAAAACTTTTGAAAAAGTTTTCCCTTAAACCCTTTCAAAACATTTCCTTGCGCGCGGCGGAGCGGGCGCATCCGCGCCTTCGCTCCGCCGCTCTCATGTGAATAGATGTTGGAAAAGAGTTTCAGAGAAATCCTGTTCATTGCGGTTGGCGGCGGCGGAACCGCATGTGCAACCCGCCGGGTCGCCCTGATGGGATGGCATTTTTCTTCGTTGCCTAAGCCACTTAGGCAACGATGCCCGAGCAACGCCAATTATTTTAATTATGATTATTAATGAGAACTTACAATTTGCAGGAGCTTGTGGTTGCTGTAATAAAGCGAAGGAAATCTTCATGCAAATAGGGTGGCATGCCTTCTCTAAAACAGTATGGCAAACCTTCTCTAAGCAGGGTGGCACGCACAAACTTGCTTTGTGCGTGGTGTGGTGACGAGTGGCGCATGTATGCCCCTCAAGTTCGCATCTATATGGCTGCCTTCAGAAATCAAAATATTATTTTATGCGCAGGAATAACCCCTCGCTCATCTATAAGCCAATCTCGCGCGCTCGACCATTTCCAGTCGCACGCATTCTCAACCAATCCTTTTCTCAAGGGATTATTATTGATATAGTCAATTGAATTTCTGAGCGTCTCAGGTTCAGTAATATTCCTGTCATAGCCGCCGCCACGCTGCCAAAACAGATATCTTGCATGCTGCCAACCCGTTTCCAGCCGTTTCAGGTTTTCAGGCTCATTCCGTTTCAGGTATATCAACTCTTTCCTAGCGGCTGACTGTTTAACAGATTTGAGAAAATCTGAAATCGAGCATCCAGCCTCATTGGGCATAACCAGCAAATGCACATGGGTTGGCATGAAAACATATGCGATAACACTGTAATCCAGATTATTACTTGCCTGTACGACAGCGACAGCCAGATTTTTACAGGTTCTTTCAGAAACCAGCAAAGGCAGATTTCTATAACATGAAAAGGCAAGTTCGTGGATGCTGTTCGGAAAACTGTATCTTCTGCGGGTTTTCCTGTGAGGCAGTGGATGGCTCATTGATCATATTATATTCGCGATGCGGGGCTCTTCAACACGCACAAAGCAAGTTTGTGCGTGCCACCCGTCGCTCGGCGGTTTCCGTTCTGAGTATCTATATTTCACTTATGCTCAATTTTACTGCTAACCAATTGCTTATGAAATTCCTTGCAAATAAAAGAAACTCTCTTACTTGATTATTCGTGTATTGTTGATAATTTCCATGCGCTGCATAATTTCTCAGTTCCGCATATCCGTCTATTAGTTTATATGTCGCTTTATCATAAGCCGAAGCTTCTTTATGCAACTTTTCATTGAATTTTCTAAGTCCATCCCTATGATTAAATGTTATCGACGAATATTTATTCTCAAGCATACTTCGCAAAACCCCTTCAAGCACTCCACCCACTAAAACACAGGCAGCATCCTTGTAATCTTGCTCTAAAAGATATTCTGCTTGTTCTAAAAAGTCCTCCATAGAATCCGCAGTTGCAATTAACTTCGTATGTGCAAGAAGCCAAAATCATATTCTCTTTTGGCAGATTCAAGAATACCTTGCAAAATACCCGGATCAATCCTATTCGTTAAAAATTCCTTTATCATTTCATTGTAAATCGTGGTATCTAGATATGAGAACAATGCTTTGGTAGAACTTAACAATCTACAATACGCCACAGGAGAGATAATGGATTCGCCTGAATCATCCTTGTTTTTATCTCTTTCCTCTGATATCCGTTTAGCTTCATCAATAAGTTCGTCAAATTTTGAAATTATTTTTTGTTTTTCCATATTATTTTCTCCTTAGCACGCCGATAATTCGATAATCGGAGAACATCTCACGATACTTAATTCGCATCGTCTTGCCTATTCTTTACCCATTGATGTTCTCATAAAATCAAAAACTCTTCATTCTGTAACTTTACCCAGAAATATTCAGCAAATCCAGTCCCGCCGCTACTGCAGCTTAGTTACAGCAATAGCTAGGTTATGACAACATCTTGAAGGGCGATGGGAGCGGATTGATTTGCGGCGGGAGGGAAGCGCGGAAGCTATTCGCTCCCGACGGCCGGTGAAACGTTTTGAAGAGATTCCAAAGAGTAACTTTTTCACAACCCGGATTCGTCGATAGAGCCGACGAACCGGGGCGATTTTCATAGCGGCGAACTCACGCACAAAACAAGTTTGTGAGCGCCACCCAACATTTTACCGTAGGGGCGGGGGTTTCCCCGCCCTTTCTCTGTTATCGGGCGGGGCCGGGCGGGGGCAAGCCCCGCCCCTACGCAAATGCG